>WFOX01000035.1 GCA_015487905.1 Mariprofundales bacterium | reverse complement strand
GCCGGTTGCGCATCTTGTGGTTCTTCTCCTTGCGTGGCTTGCGAAGGGCCGCGATGAAAGCCGATTGTGAGGCATTTGGCAAGTGCAGGCGGCATGGGCAAGGGGTTGCCATCATGATCCTGTTAGGTCCCCCTTTAGAGCGACACAACGCTGGCGCCAGCCATCATGGGTGCTTGCAAGTGGTAATATAGGTCACACTTTAGCGCGACACGGCGCCGGCGGTTGCAACCGCCGCCCGTAGGCAAAGGCGGTGCCTCGCCCGCAAAAACAACGCCGGTGCGGATGTCGGGCTAAAGCCCGGCCTGCGGGGCCTCAATAGGCATCTTTCCGGTGGCGGATGCGCACGATGACGATCTCGTTCTCCCGCGGCATCTCAAAAATGATCCGATATCTGTGCCCACGCGCACGCGATCGGTGTGCTACCTGCCCGCCAGCTTCACGCAAAAGCGGGGATTCGCCAGTTTGTCTCCCTTTTCCATTTCACGGATGGCCGCCTCCACCCGTTTGCGCGCCTCAGCAGGCAAAGCCTCAAGCTCCTTGAGCGCACTTTTGCGGAAAAACACCTTGTTCATGCGCGATTCCCTCGCGCTTGCAGCTCAGGATGCAAGCCTTTTCTTGCTCTCCTTTTGCTTTCCAAGCGCCTCATCCAGCGGCACGAGCGGCTCATCGCGGCGTTCCTCGGCGGCCACGATGTCAAAAAAGTCCTCCAGGTGCTTGCCCCAGCGCCTGAGATCAATGATCACGGCCACCTTGCGACCCTTGTCATCCACGACAAAGCGAATGCCCTTCATCTTCGCACCTCCGTCTGCGCCCATTCTGGCACCTCATGCGGTCAATGCCATGTCGAAACGGGGAGAGCCATCGCGATGTGGCACCAGCTTCGCAACCACCGCCTGTAGGGGCGAGGCGGTGCCTCGCCCGAATGCCCCGGCGCGCAATACGGGCGATCCAGCGGGTCGCCTCTACAGGGGCGTTTGGCAGGCGCTGGCGCGAATGAAACGGGCGACGCGGCGGATCGCCCCTACAATGGCATTGGCAATCGCCGGCGCGGACAATGCGGCGGCGTGGTTGATCAGCCGAACAACTCGCGGGTGAGCGCCTCGCGATCCATCTCCAGATAGGGCCGCCACCTCGCGCAGGATGGCGTGCAATGTGCCGACGCGCAGGCTTGCATGGCGTGGTCCGATGGGGGTGTCTCTGCCGCATGGATACGAGACGCATGTGGCTGCCCGTCTGCCGCACGATTTCATAGCCATAACGCGCCAGAACCGCGCCAGTTCCTCGCCGCCCACATCGCGGGGCAGCCTCATGCGGCCAGGATTTCTTCTTCTACGCGATGCAGGCGGATGATGGCGGGGCGTTCGTCCTCATCAAAGTGGCAGCGCACCGCGTCGCGCACGCGCGCCTTGAGTTCTTCCAGCGTGTCCGCCT
This sequence comes from Mariprofundales bacterium, assembly GCA_015487905.1. Lineage (GTDB taxonomy): Bacteria > Pseudomonadota > Zetaproteobacteria > Mariprofundales > S012-25 > S012-25. The sequence goes on along the minus strand of WFOX01000035.1, from coordinate 822 downwards.
CCGTGAAGATGGCGTGGCCCAGCGCGCGGGCCTCATAACCGCCTTCGGGCGAAGGCTGCACGAGAAAGATGATTTCGCCGGCCGCCATGTGCGTGCCCCCTTATTCGCGATGAAGCTTGGCCTGGCGCGCATTCTCGTGCAAGCGGAAATGTCGGCGCCGGGGCGCTTTGCAAACGGTTTGCAAGATGCAAGAGGCAAGGCGATGCCTCGCCCGCAGGGATCGCCCCTATGGGGCATCGCGATCTTCCGCGGCAAGGATCTCTTTCACCTGCTCCAGCAACTCGGGTACCTTGCGCTGCACCACATCCCAAACGATCTCGGGCACGATTCCGAAAATATTCATGCACAAGAATGTCCCGCATGCCCGCGATCTTGCGCCATTCCACCTCGGGGTATCGCACCCGCATCCATCGGGGCACCTTCTTCGCGGCCTCGCCGATCACGACAAGATCGTAAAGCACCGCCCGCATCGTCTTCTCATCGGCGCAGAAATCCCGAAACGCAAGCCCCTGCACATGGCGCCTGATGCGCAGGCAGGCATCCCGGATGTCTTCCAGCAACAGCAGCGGATCACGCAACCCACACGGCCTCGCGTTCCACGCGCGGGCGCACGCGCGGCTTGAGCGCATGCCGGATCACGAGATCCACGCGCCGCCCGAGCAGGTCTTCCAGGAAGAACTTGAGATCCATGTAGCGATCAAAGTCCGGCGTGTCGGCGAACTCCACGAGGATATCCACATCGCTGTCCGCCCCCGCTTGATTGCGCGCGAACGAACCGAAGACGGCGAGTTCCCGCACGCCGAAGCGACGGCGGATTTCGTC
>WFOX01000034.1 GCA_015487905.1 Mariprofundales bacterium | reverse complement strand
GGTGGCGCAGGCGCCGCGCATGAGGATCGTCGTCTGGGGCGCGGGCAGTTGGGGCACGGCGCTTGCGATCGTGCTTGCGCGCGCAGGCCACGCCGTGCGGCTGGTTGCGCGCAATGAGGCAGCCGCGCAGGCGCTTGCCGAACGGCGCGAGAATGCGCGCTATCTGCCCGGCATTCTGCTACCTGCCTCGGTGCAGCCGCAGGCCCCATCCGCAAAAGTATTTGCGGATGCCGACATCCTTGTCCTCGCCCTGCCGAGCGCGGCGCTCGCTGAGGCGCTGGATGCGTGTCCCGCTCTGAATGCCGCCATCGTCGTCGCCACGAAGGGCATGACGCCCGATGGCGGGCAAACTGCCGCCGAGTTCGTGGCCGCGCGCACGGGCCGGCATGTGGCCGTGCTCACGGGGCCCTCGTTTGCGCGTGAAGTCGCCGAAGGAAAGCCCACGGCGATGACGCTCGCCGCGCCTTCGCTTGCCGAGGCCGAGGCGCTTGCGCATCGGCTCGCGGCCCCCGGCTTTCGCCTCTATGCGCATGACGACTGGATCGGTGCCGCGATGGGCGGCGCGCTCAAGAATGTGGTGGCGATCGCGGCGGGTGTTGCCGAAGGCATGGGGCTTGGTCACAACGCGGTCGCCGCTGTAATCACGCGCGGGCTTGCCGAGATCGCGCGCCTGGCAAGGCGGCGCGGCGGCAGAAGGGAAACGCTCATGGGCCTTTCGGGCCTGGGCGATCTCGTGCTCACCTGCACCGGGGATCTTTCGCGCAACCGCAGGCTTGGGATGGCGCTTGCCAAAGGCGCATCGCTGGAGGAAGCGCGCGCGGCGATCGGTCAGGTCGTGGAGGGTGTCGGCACGGCGCGCGCAGCCAGGCAGCTTGCGGAGCGGCTCGGCGTGGAGGCGCCGTTGATCTGCGCTGTGGCGGCGGTCGTGGATGGGACGCTTGCGCCGCGCGAGGCCGTGCAGCAGTTGCTGGCGCGCCCGCTTAGGCCGGAGCTGGAGGAATGAAGGACGAGGATCTCTTCGCGCGCGCGATGGCCGGCGTGAAACCACTCAAGGAGGATCCGCGCGGCTATGCGGGCGAGGCGCGAATGAAGCGTCCCGCGGCGAGGGCCATGCGGCAGGCAGCACCCGCAGGCGGCGCCGATGCGCCAGCGGGTGGGCATGGGCCTTGTGACCCATTGCGGCGGTTGGGCGAGGGCTGGGCGCGCAGCGGCGTGCCGGCTGCGCGGCTGCGCGAGCTTGCGCGCACGGCTCCCGAGCGCAGCCTGGATTTGCACGGCTGCACGCGCGAGGAGGCCTTTGCGCGTGTAGAGCGTTTCATCGTGCAGGCGCAGCGCGAAGGCGTGCGCGTCGTGGAGATCGTGCATGGGCGCGGATTGCACTCGGGCGGCCGCCCCGTGCTCAAAAGCGCGGTGCTGGAATGGCTCACGGTGGGAACGCTTGCCGCTTTCGTGCTTGCGGTGGCGCCGCGCAAGGGAACGGGCGGCGGCGCAAGCCTCATCCTCATCCGTCGCCGGCGGTAGGGGAAAGCAAGCGGGATTTTTTTCGCGCTGCTGGGTGCGTGGCGGGCAGGGTTTATTCGTCTTTCCTTTTGCGTTGCGGGCGTGGGCAAACGGAACGAAGCCCGTCAATGTGCTCATAGAGATCTTCCCGGATCGTGGCCCACATGGGGTCCAGCACGACTTCTGCGCCTTCGCGCCGCGCAAGTTTGGCAGCCGGAACAAAGTCTGCATCGCCCGTCACGAGAAAATGAGGTTGGCTTGCCGTTTGAGGACAACGCTGACGATATCTATGCCCATGCGCATGTCCACGCCTTTTTGCCGAATGGCCGGGCGAAAATCATCGTCTTCCAATGGGGCGTTTCTTCTGAGCTTTTTGATGCCTTCCCTCGTGATTGCCCAGTGGGCTTGGTCCAAAATGCACTCGCCCAGTCGCACCGCCGTTTTGCGTTTGGCCCGCAATGCGGTGTGAAATGCCATTCTCCACTGCGCAGTCTCGGATTTTGCCATATTCAAGGCTTGGCCGCTAACAGGCGCGTGCAGTTGGCCTTGCCAAGGAGTCGCATCATAAAAACCCGATACAGGCGCGCAAAGCGCCTTCCGTTCCGATCGTAAAGATGCCGAAGAGCCATTTGGTGGAGCCGCTTTGCGGCTTCTGCGGGGTGCATCTTGCCCCAGATGGATGTGGAGCGCTTGAGAAAGAAGCCCGCATCCACATGGATGGATGCGATGATCGGACTTGCATGGCGCATAAAAAAGCCCCGAAAACCCGCAGTTCCCGAATGCGTGTGGGAAGATGGGGCTTCCGGGGCGGATGACATGCCATAATTATCGCCGTATGCGTGAGGCAATGCAAGCCCGATCTTAGCGATGAAAAGGGGCGATAAGCGCCGCGGCCAGCCGCTGCCAGTCCGCCAGCACCTGCAAGATGCACCCGTAGGGACGACCCGATGGGTCGCCCGTTCTTTTGCACCGGTGGTTGGTTCTGTCAGGCGAGGCACCGCCCTGCCCCTACAGGCAATGATTGTGAACGCCGAGGCATTTACCTTGCCTTTTGCAAGGCGTTGGCGAAATACGGGCCGGGCCTTGGCCCGATGCCCGCGCGGCACGCCCATGATGAGCATTCGTGTGTGGTGGGCTATGCTTGGAGAATGAGCCTGCTGCGCGAACACAGCCCGGAGCGCCTGGCAGCGCTTGGCAGGGCCAACATCGCCATGCTCAAGCGCGTGTTCCTTGCTGCTGCGATCACGGTGCTCGCCTTTGCGGCCTATGACGCGAGCGATGGCCGGGCGGATCAAGCCGTCGTGGATGTGCTGATCGGCATGGCTTCCCTTGCCGCATTGTGGGGCGTGCACAAGCGGCCTGCGCTTGCCGATCGCATGGCGATGG
>WFOX01000033.1 GCA_015487905.1 Mariprofundales bacterium | reverse complement strand
TCGCGGCCTCGGCTGTGGAGGCGCCTGTCACCATGTTGCGCGTGTATTGCTCGTGGCCTGGGCAATCGGCCATCACGAACTTGCGCTTGCCTGTGGCGAAGTAGCGGTAGGCGACATCAATCGTGATGCCTTGCTCGCGCTCCTCCTTGAGACCGTCGGTGAGCAGCGCGAGATCCAGTTGCTCTTCGCTCGCCGGCCCGCGTTTCTTGCGGATTGCCAGCAGGTGATCCTCAAAGGCGCCTTTGGTGTCCACGAGCAATCGTCCGATGAGCGTGGATTTGCCGTCATCCACCGAGCCGACGGCGGCCAGGCGCAAAAGCTGCATGTCCTCAGCAAGATGAAGCCGTGTATCCGTGGCCATCAGAAATACCCCTCGCGCTTTTTGTCTTCCATCGTGTTGGCACCGTGGTCAATGATGCGCGTTTCGCGCTCGCTTCTGCGGGCGCTGGCAAGCTCCAGGATGATCTCATCCACGGTCGTGGCCGTGGAGCGCACGGCCCCCGTGCAGGGAATGCAGCCCAAGGTGCGGAAGCGGCACATGACCTTCTTGGGCGTTTCCCCCTCTTCCAGATACTTTTCAAAGCCCGGATAGACGGGCACGAGCAGCCCGCCGCGCTCCACCATGAGGCGTTCTTTCGCGAAGTAAAGCGGCACGATCGGGATCTTTTCCTTGCGGATGTAAAGCCACACATCCATCTCCGTCCAGTTGGAGAGCGGGAACACGCGCACGCTCTCGCCCTCGTGGATGAGCGTGTTGTAAAGATCCCAAATCTCGGGGCGCTGGTTCTTCGGATCCCACTGGCCGAACTCGTCGCGGATGGAAAAGACGCGCTCCTTGGCGCGGCTTCGCTCCTCATCGCGGCGCGCACCGCCGAAGGCCGCATCAAAGCCGTAGTGCTCCAACGCATCCAAAAGCGCCTGCGTTTTGAGCGCGCCGCAGCAGCGCGCAATGCCGTAGTCCTTCGGGTTCATGCCGGCTGCGATCGCCTCCTCGTTGCGATAGACCAAAAGCTCCATGCCGACCTCGCGCGCAAACCAATCGCGGAATTCATACATCTCCGGAAACTTGTAGCCCGTATCCACATGCAAAAGCGGAAACGGCGGCTTGCCCGGATAAAAGGCCTTGCGCGCAAGGTGCAGCATGACGCTGGAGTCCTTGCCAACCGAATACAGCATCACGGGGTTGCGAAAGCTTGCGACCGTTTCGCGGATGATCGCGATGGATTCGGCCTCCAGCGCCTCAAGCTGCGAAAGCCTGCGTGCCAGCATCGGTTCGCTCCTTCGCTTCAGATCCCTTCGCCCTGTTCGCCCTCGCCGGGCTTGGGCGGCGCGATGCGGCTTGCGGGCACATGCAGCCCGCATTCCTCGGCCACATCCTCATGCTCCCACCACCAGCGGCCTGCGCGCGGATCCTCGCCCACGGCGATCGGGCGCGTGCAGCAGGCGCAGCCGATGGAGTGATAAAAGCGGTCGTGCAAGGGGTGATAGGGCACCTCGCGCGCGCGAATGTAATCCCAGACCTCCTTCCATGTCCAGTCGGCGAGGGGATTGTATTTGATCTTGCCATAGACCGGATCGTCTTCTTCCACGAACGGAAGGTTCGCGCGCTCCGCCGATTGCTCGCGGCGCCGGCCCGTGATCCAGGCCTCATAGTCCGCAAGCACGCGCGCAAGCGGCCGCACTTTGCGGATCTCGCAGCAGAGTCTGCGCAGCTCCACCGCGCGCCGAAAGAGGTTGGGCCCGTGCGCGGCGACCATCTCCTCCACCTCATGGCAATCGGGAAAGACGATGCGCACGCGGATGCCGTAGCGCTTTTCTATCGCCTCAATCGCCTCAAAGGTTTCCTGCGGCAGCCTTCCCGTATCAATCGTGACGATCGGAATCGCAAGTCCCGCACGCTGGATGAGGTCAATGAGCACTGAGCCTTCGGCGCCGAAGCTGCACGGATACACGAGCTTTTCACCGTGGCGCGCCACGGCCTGCTTCAGGATTTCCAGCGCGTGCTTGACTTTTGTTTCGTTCATCGCGAGGCCTCCAAAAGATGCGGCCAGATGAGCGCCGCACTTGTCCCCAGGCTTGCAAGCGCCGCAAGCGAAAGCAGCGCTCCCAGCCGCAGCATCAAGGGCGCGCGCACGCCGGCCGCAAGCGCCATCGCATTGGCGGGCGTGCCGATCGGCAGCATGAACGCGCAGCCTGCGGCGATGCCCACAGCCAGGGCCGCCTGCACGGGCGGGACGCCTGCCGCATCCAGCACGGGGATCGCAAGCGGCAAGAGCACGGCCACAGCCGCGGCGTTGCTCATAAGCTCCGTCAGCACAAGCGCTGCGAAAATCACGAGCACAAGCACAAGGCCGGAGGCGGCGGGCGCAGCCAGCAAATGCGCTGCG
>WFOX01000032.1 GCA_015487905.1 Mariprofundales bacterium | reverse complement strand
AGCATCAGGTGCAGCATGCCCACGAAAAGGAAGTTGAGTGTGGCTTTATCCGTAAAGCGCCCCTTGGGACCGATGATGCGGCGGACATCCTCTACATAGCGCTTGCCAAGTGCGCCAAGCCGTTCGCGGATGCGATCCACGCGTTCAATCGTGATGCGGTCGTGCTCAGCACCCAAGGCCTCTGCGATCACAGCGCGGGCGAAATCCACTTCTCCTGCTGGCACGACCTCGGGATGCGCGCTGAGGATTTGTTCGGCAAGCGAGGTGCCTGAGCGCGGCATGCCGACGATGAAGATGGGCGCGTCGCCTTCATAGCCGTGCCCGCGCAGGCTTTGGATGCGTTCTTTTGTGAATACGCGACGGATGTCCGCGATGGCCTTTTCATCGTCTTCAATGGAATACGAAAGCTGGGCGCGTTTGAGGCGATTGGCCTCTTCATAGCGGGCAAAGGCCTCATCCACTTCACCCACGCGCTCCAAGATCTCTCCATACGCAAAGGCGGCGCGCATGCGCGCATCCGAGCCTTCCGGCGTGCGCTGCCAGCAGCGTGCCACGAGCGGCAGAAAGCGCCGTGCATCTTCTTTCGTGCGCGCAAGCGTGGCCAACACGAGCGCCGCTGGCGCAAAGCCTGGCCACCGGGTAAGCACACGCGCCGCGCGCGCCTTGGCTTCTTCCACAAAGCCGTCCTCAGCAAGGGCCTGGGCGAATGTGCATTGCGCATCCGGTGCATCAGGAAGCAGGGACGCCGCACGCGCAAACGCTTTTCTGCTTTCCTCCCAACGATACAGCGCGCGCAGCGCCACCCCGCGCACGAGCCACGCCTCTCCAAGGCGCTCGTCGCGCACAATGGCGCGTTTGGCCCAATCCAGCGCTCCTTCCACATCTCCTTGGCGCAGCAAAAGCTGCGCAATCTTTAGCGCCGCTTTGGGCCTTCGCCCAAGCTTCCATGCGCGTTCATAGGCTGTGCGTGCCTCTTTCATGTGGCCGAGCCGCTCTTCGGCCATGCCAAGATTTTCCCAGACCTCATCATGCTCAGCGCGCGCAAGCGCCGTGGCAAAGGCCTTGCGCGCTTGCTCAAAGTCCCCGAGCTCAAAGGCCAGGCAACCAAGCAGGTTGAGCGCGCGCGGATCCTGAGGAGCTAGAAACAGCGCCGCCTCCACTTTCTGGGCGGCGAGCTCCCATGCCTTGCGTTCTATGGCCTGGGCGGCCTCCACGAGCAATGCATCCAATGCCTGCATCTTGGGCTCCTTGTTGCAGCAGTGGCTCGCGAAAAAGAAGCAAGAACAGGGCCAAAATCAGTCCGCGGCGGCGAAGTCCGGCTTCCAAAAGCGCACAAGCGCCTCGCTTGGTGGCGCTTTGGGTGCCAGCTCCGTCCATTCCAGCATCTGCGCGCCGTGTTTTGTGGGATCCAAGAGGCGAAACTCAGCGGCACCGCTTTGGCGCGTGCCGATGAGATCGCCTGCGCCGCGAAGCTTGAGGTCTTCCTCGGCAAGGCGCAGGCCGTCATGGCATTGTTCCAGCAATCGCAAGCGCGCAAGCTGCGCATCGCTTGCCCGCGGCGAAGGAAGCAAAAGGCAATAGCCTTGCTCGTGCGAACGGCCCACGCGGCCGCGGAGCTGATGCAACTGCGCAAGCCCATAGCGCTCAGCCTCTTCAATCACGATCGCGCGGGCTTCGGGAACATTCACGCCCACTTCCACGACAGTCGTGGCGACGAGCAACTGGCATTCGCCGCGGGCGAATGCAGCGAGCACCGCTTGCTTTTCCTCCGGACGCATGCGCCCGTGCAAGGCTTGCACGCCGGCCGTGGGGAAATGCGCGGCAAGCTGGCGCGCGCGTGCAAGCACGCTTGCGCTTTCCTCGTCCTCTTCCACGCGCGGTGCGATCCAATAGGCGCGGCCGCCGGCGGCAAAAAGCCGCGCGAGCGCGGGTTTCAGCCCCCTTCTGTCGCGCAGCACACGCGTGATCACGGGTTTGCGCCCGGGCGGAAGTCCGCGCATGACGGTAAGCTCCAGATCGCCATACAGCGCAAGCGCAAGCGAGCGCGGAATGGGTGTTGCGGTCATGGAGAGCAAGTGCACGCCGCGGCCTTTGTCCGCGAGCGCCCAGCGCTGACGGACGCCAAAGCGGTGTTGTTCGTCCACGATGGCAAGCCCAAGCTTCGCAAAGCGCACTTCCTCGGAGACGAGCGCATGCGTGCCCACGACGAGCACGGGCTCGCCTGCGGAAAGCCTGGTGAGCAGCGCGCAGCGCGCCTTGCCGCGCACGGAGCCGGTCAGCAAAAGCGGTTCCATCCCAAGCGGCGCGAACACCTCAGCCAAGGTGGCGTGGTGCTGTCGCGCCAGCACTTCGGTGGGGGCCATGAGCGCCGCTTGGTATCCATGCTCCAATGCAGCTGCGGCGGCAAGGGCTGCGACGACGGTTTTGCCGGCACCCACATCGCCTTGCACGAGACGATGCATGCGCGTGCCGGAGGAAAGGTCTGTTGCAATGTCTTGCCAAGCCTGCTGCTGCGCGGGCGTAAGCGGCCAAGGAAGCGCGGCAACAAGCCGTTGGCAAAGTCTCCCAGGCGCAAGCGCTGGCGCAGGCGTGCGGGCGGCGGCGCGCTTTGCGCGCATGAGCGCAAGATGCGCAAACCATTCCTCTTGCAGCAGTCGGCGCCATGCCTCTTCGCTTTCAGGATCGGTGTGGATGGCTCGCAAGGCTTGCCAAAGCGGAAGCCCGAGTTCTTCGTCCCAAGGCGAGGGGGCGCGTGGCAGTCGCCGCAACGCCTCGGCGATCCATGCGCCCATGCGGCGGCCGGAGAAGCCCGCGCAGGAGGGATATACGGGCGCGATGCCCTCTTGAAAGCGCGCAGCCGGCACCCATTCGGGATGCACCATGCGCCAAAGCAGTCCCTTGCGCTCAGGCACGCCGCGCACGGCCACGCGCATGCCTGGGCGCCAGCGCGCATCGCGGGCCATAAATCCCGCGTGGAAAAACACGAGTTCCATCGCGCCCGTTTTGTCCTCCACGACGAAATGTGCGCGTGCCCGCTTGCCCTCTCCAACGATGCGCGCCTCGCGCACGGTGCCCACGACGCGCGCAGGCTCTCCTGCGCGCAGGTTTGCAATGGGCTGCACATGATCGTGAATCCAAGCCTTGGGCATCCAAAGAAGAAGATCCCCGATGGTGGCAATACCGCGCTTTTGCAGGCGCAAGGCCACCTTGTCGCCGATGCCGGCAATCCGCGTGATCGGGGAAAGCAAAAAGCCGTAGATGTCCACGGGTGGAAAAGCATCGCGGCATGCGCTTGCACCTGCAAGCGCGGCTTTTAGAGTTCGCGCCCATCTTTTGCAAAGGGAGACGAGCCATGGCGCGGCGTTGCGAGATTTGCGGCAAGGGCCCGATGACGGGGCATCGGATCAGCCATGCGCACAATGTGTCCAAGCGGCGCTTTTTGCCGAACCTGCAGCGCGTGCGCGCGATCGTGAATGGACGGGTGAAGCGCATTCGCGTGTGCACGGCCTGCATCCGCGCAGGGCGCGTGCAAAAAGCGGCCTAAGGCGTTTTTCGTTTGCGGATTGCGTGGCCGAGGCTTCGCGCCTCGGCTTTTTTTTTATGAAGCAGCGCGCTCGGGGCAGATCAGGGACACGAGTTCTTCCAACGCGCGCGCGAAATCGTCATTGACGATACGATGATGCGCCTCATCCGCGTGCGCGAGTTCTTCTTGGGCGGCCTGAATGCGCCTTGCGATCACCTCGGGCGCGTCCTTGCCACGGCGCACGAGCCGCTCGCGCAAGGTGTCCAGTGAGGGCGGCACGATGAAGATCCAAAGCGCATCGGGCATGCGTGCAAGCACCTGCTTCGCGCCTTGCCAGTCAATCTCCAAAAGCACATCGCGGCCTTCATTACGCGCGCGCTCCACATCGGCGCGGCGCGTGCCATAAAGATGCCCATGCACATGCGCCCACTCCAGGAACGCCCCTTGTGCAATGAGCCGCTCAAACGCCTCGCGCGAAAGGAAATGGTAATCCACGCCGTCCTCTTCGCCCGGGCGCGGCGGGCGCGTCGTGCAGGAGACCGAAAGCATGAGATTCGGACAGCGGTCCAACAGCGCGCGGCAGAGGCTGGACTTGCCCACCCCCGAAGGCCCCGAGATCACAAAGAGCCGCCCGCGGCGCATCGTCAGGACGCCGCCTCGGCCTTGGCGCGCGCTTCTTCGGCCTCGCGTTCAAACTCGCCTGCGCGCAGCTTGGCGAGATACTCATCCAGCGCCTTCTTCACCTTGCCGTGCAGAAGATAAATGCCGAGAAAGTTCGGAAAGGCCATGGAAAGCAGGAGAAGATCGCTGAAATCCAAAATGTTCTTGGCCGTAACCAGGCTTGCCAGCACCACGACCATGACATAGCCGATGCGATAGTATTTGCTATAGCGCTCGCCGAAGAGGTAGGTCCAGCAGCGCTCGCCGTAGTAGCTCCACGAGATCATCGTGGAATAGGCAAAGAGAATCACCGAGATGGACAAGATCACGGGGAACCATGAGACGACCGAGCCGAAGGCGACGGCGGTGAGCGCCGCGCCTTTGCGCGCCTCAATGAGTGCGGCATTGGCGGGATCGTTCCACACCCCCGTGATCACGATCACAAGCGCCGTCATCGTGCAGATCACGATCGTGTCAATGAACGGCTCATACAGCGCCACGAAGCCCTGCCGGATCGGGTATTTGACGCTTGCCGCCGAGTGCGCGATCGCGGCCGAGCCGATGCCGGCTTCCGATGAAAACGCCGCGCGCTGAAAGCCTGTCACCATCGCGCCGATCATGCCGCCCACCATCGCAGGCGGCGCAAACGCGTCGTGCACGATCTGCCAAAGCGCATGCGGAAGCTCCGAGATGTGCGAGAAGATGATGAACAGGCAGGCCGAAAGGTAAATCACAGCCATCAGCGGCACGATCTTTTCGGCGGCGCGCGCAATGGAGCGGATGCCGCCCAGGATCACAAGAGCCACGGCCCCGGCCATAAAGACGCCAAAGACCCAAGGATAGTCCTTGAAAAAGGGAAGAATGTTCTGCACGGCGCCAAGCGCCTGCGAGGTTTGAAACGCATTGCCGCCGCCGAGGGATGCGCCCACGCAGAAGATCGCGAACATTGCGGCAAGCACCTTGCCGAGCCTGGGCCAGCCATGTTCGGCATAGCCCTTGGAGAGGTATTCCATCGCGCCGCCGAGCACATGCCCGTCGGGCCGGAACTCGCGATACATCTGCGCGAGCGTCACTTCCGTGAACTTGCTCGTCATGCCAAGAAAGCCTGCGACGATCATCCAGAAGGTCGCGCCCGGGCCGCCGACCGTGACGGCGATGGCCACACCCGCGATGTTGCCCAGCCCCACCGTGGCCGAAAGCGCCGCTGTAAGCGCCTGAAACGGCGACACCTCGCCCTTGGCGTCGCGCGCGTGATACTTGCCGCGCAGGATGTCCAAGGCATGGCGGAACATGCGCAGATTCACGAACTTGAAGCGCAAGGTGAGGAAGGTCGCGCCAACGATGAGCCAGCCGACGATGAAGGGGAGCTTCTCGGGGCCGGGCCAAATGTCAAAGAAGATGACGCTCGCGAGGATTTCGTTGAGCCGCCCAAAGGCCGCATCCACGCTTGCCGGCACCTCATAGGCGGCCAGCGCCGGCCCCGCAAGCAGCAACAACACAACCGCCAATGCAGCAACGATTGCTTTCTTCATCGCTTCACTCCGCGCGTGGGGATCGCGTCTTTGCGCCGGCTAGCGCCGATGCTTTTCGTAGGTGCCCACAAGCTCCGCTTCGGCAAGCACATGCCCGCGGATGGCCGCAAGCAGTTCGCTGCGCGTGGGCGGTGTGGCGAACGAAAGTGGCGCATCCAGCGCATAGAGCCGGAAGAAGTAGCGATGGCGGCCGATCGGCGGGCACGGCCCGCCATAGTCCGTGCGCCCCCAGTCGTTGCGGCCGTAGGATGCGCCTTCGGGCGGCGTCCCGTTGCCTGCGCCTTCGGCCAATGTCTGCGAGCGCGCGGGCAGGTTGTAGGCGATCCAGTGCGTCCAGATCATGCGCGGCGCGTTGGGATCGGGCGCATCGGGATCATCCACGAGCAGCGCAAGCGTTTTCGCACCCGGCACTTCGGCTGTGATCTGCAAGGGTGGCGAGATGTCCTCGCCCTCGCAGGTGTAGCGCATGGGGATTTCGCCCATGTGTGCAAATGCCGGGGATGTGATCGCAAGCGTCATGGCCTTCCCTCCCGCATGGGCGATCATCGGCACAAGCAACGCCATCAGGATGATGAGCCGCATGGGGCAAGGATGCCTTGCGCATGCGCCCGTGCAAGCGTTCGGGGTTGGATGCGCATGGCGAGGGCAAAGCGTTTTTGCGTTTCGTAGGATAGTGGATTACGCTGTAAGACGAAATCGCGAAAATGGGGTGGTGAGCATGGATGTCGTCAAGGTCTCAGCGAAGTTCCAGATCGTGCTGCCGAAGGCGATTCGGGAGCGGCTGGGTATCCGGCCCGGCCAGAGGCTGGGGGTGGTGGAAAAGGACGGCGTGGCCCATCTCGTGCCGCTGCGGAGCTTGGATGAGCTGCGCAAGCGTTTTGAAGGCGTGGATTGCACGGAATACCGCGACAAGCAGGATCGTTTCTGATGCTCGTGGTGGATTCCTGCGGCTGGCTGGAGGTGCTCACGGGCGGCCCGCTTGGTGAGACCTACCGGCAGATGATTGAGGGCACGCCGCCGGATCGTTTGCTTGTGCCCGTGGTCGTGGTGTATGAGGTGTGCAAGGTGGCGCGGGCGCGGCTCGGAGAGGGGCCGGCGTTGGAGGTGGCGCTGCGCTTGCAGCAGCATCCGATTGTGCCCGTGGATGCGT
>WFOX01000031.1 GCA_015487905.1 Mariprofundales bacterium | reverse complement strand
GTTTTGCCCGTTCATCACCGAGGCGCTCTTTGCGCGCCTGCACGGCGAGGAGGCGATGCTTGCCGCCGCAAGCTGGCCCAAGGCGCCCCAAGCGGATGAGGCGGCGCAAGCGCGCATGCAGCGCATCTTTGCGATCGTGGAGGCCGTGCGCTCGGTGCGCGGCGAGATGAACATCCCGCCTGCGCGCAAGATCGCCGTCAAGATCGCCGCAGGTGCCGATGTCGCGCGCGAGGTGCAGGCGCATGCGGCGTTCGTGCGGGCGCTTGCGCGCGTGGAGGAGATCGCGTTCGTGGAGGAGGGGGCTGAGGTGCGCGGCGCGGCGGCGGCGCCGCTTGCGCATTGCACGGTCTTCGTGCCGCTTGCAGGTGTCGTGGATGTGGCCGCCGAGCTTGCGCGCGTGGAAAAACAGTTGCAAAAACTTGCGCGTGAGGCGGAAAAGCTGGAGAAAAAGCTCAAAAACGAAAACTTCTTGCAGCGCGCGCCAGCTGAAGTCGTAGAAAAAGCGCGCGAGGAGCTCAAGGATGTGCAAAAGCGCATGGAGACGCTTGCCCAGGCGCGCAAGCGGCTTGAGGAGGCCGCGTGAGTTGGGTGGAGGTGGCGCGCGCCGAAAGCTGGGCCGAGGCAATGCTTCTGCGCGCACGGCTTGAGGATGCAGGCATCCAAGTGCGCGTGGAAGGGGAGGGGGTGCATGGCGTGCTTCCCTTGCGCGTGCTTGCCATGCGCTTGCTTGTGCCCAGCGAAGAAGTGATGCAGGCCCGCGCGCTTGTGGCGCGCTGGCAGGAGGAAGACCGCCTCGCGGCCGACGATTAGGGCCTTCCTTGCACGCATGGCGCCGCCTGTGGTGGCGGCGTTGCATCGGTTTTTGGCCGCCACGATCCGCTGGGAGTTCGTAGGCGGGCCCTGGAAACCCTCTGATCCGCCTTACATCCTTTGCTTTTGGCATGCGCGCATCCTCATGATGCCGCACGCCTTTCGCGGCTGGACGGGTCGCATGCTCATCTCCGAGCACCGCGACGGCGAGCTCATCGCGCAGGCCGTGGCGCGGCTTGGCATCGCCTCGGTGCGCGGCTCCACGACGCGCGGCGGCGCGCGCGCGGTCATGCAGATGATCCGCGCGGCCAGGCAAGGGATGCCGCTTGGGATTACGCCGGACGGCCCGCGCGGGCCGCGCGAGGTCGTGCAGCCTGGGGCCGTGTGGCTTGCAAGGAAAACGGGGCTGCCGCTTCGCGCCGTCTGCTATGCGACGAGCCGCCATGTGCGGCTCAACACCTGGGATCGCTTTTATGTGCCGCTGCCGTTTTCGCGCGGCGTCTTCGTGTTCAGCGACTACTTGGATGTCTCGGGCATGGACGAAGACGAGGCCCTGGCCGCCCTGCAACGCCTCATGGACGAAACCCAAGCCAAAGCGGACAGTTGGTTTGCAAAGCGCGCAGGTTGAGCTTTGCGCCGAGGCGCACAAGCCTCGGCGTCTCATCGCACGGAAGGAGGATGCCATGGAACCGGTGTGGGCACGATCGGAACGCGCGCAAAAAGCCTTTGCGCTCGTGCGCGCTTTGCAGGATGCCTTTCAAGAAGGACTTGAACGCGTCGCCGAAGAGGCCGGGATGCCGCAGCGCTTCGTGCGCATCCAATGGCTTCGCGAAGGCGGGCGCTTCGGAGGCGGTGAGCGCGCCTACACGGCCGACGGCCCGGCCTATGGCCGCGGCGCGATCAATGTCTCGCAGGTGCAGTATGAAGACGACCCCGCGCGCCCGCTTGCCTCGGCCACGGCGATCTCCACGATCATCCATCCCGCGCACCCGCGCTGCCCGTCCGTGCACATCCACATCAGCTACACGGAGCCGAAGGAAGGCCGCGGCTACTGGCGGCTCATGGCCGACCTCAACCCGGCGCTGGAAGTGCCTGAGGAAACGGAGATGTTCGCCGAGCGGCTGGCCAAGGCCGCGCCGCAGCACCTCGCACGCGCCAAGGAAGAGGGCGCGCGCTATTTCTGGATTCCGGCGCTCGGACGCCATCGCGGCGTGTTTCACTTTTATCTGGAGCAGCATCGCGAAGCGGACTTTGAGGCGGAGCTTGCGCTTGCGCGCGCCGTGGGCGAGGCCGCGACAAGCGGGTATCTGGATGTGCTTGCGCATGCACTTTCCGAGGCCAAGGAACGCGCGCCCACGGATGAGGAGCGCCGCGCCCAGCTTGCCTACCACACATTGTATTTCTTCCAAGTCCTTACGCTGGATCGCGGCACGACCGCGGGCCTGCTCGTGCATGCCGACAACGATCTCGGCATTTTGGGGTCGCTGCCGCCGCGCGTGGATCGCACGCTGCTCGCCTCGTGGCGCGCGCGCATGCCCGAAGCGCAGCGCCCGCTTCTGGATGCGATTCTGGCCGCATTGCCTGAGGAGGACGCGCCGGTTGTGGATGAGGCGACCAAGCAGCGCCTTGCCGATGCGCTGCGCGCGTTCTACCGCGCGCATCCCGAGGCGCTGGATCTGCAAGCCAAGGCGAGCACGCCGCCGCCCACGATCGCGAACCACTTGGGACGCCGCGCATGAGCATCCGCGCCTTCATCTTTGATCTGGACGGCACGCTCGTGGATGCGCTTCCCGACATCCACGCCAACATCAACGCCGCGCTGGCGGCCTGCGGCCATGCCAAGCGCGTGAGCTTGGAGGAGGTGCGGCCGCTTGTCGGCGGCGGCGCGCAGAACCTTGCCGCCAAGGTGCTGGGACTTTCGCTGGATCATCCCGAGACCCTGCGGCTCTATCACACCTTCACCGAGATCTATGCCGAGCATCCCGCCGAGCACGGGCGTCCGTTTCCGGGCGTGGTGGAGACGCTTTCCGCGCTCAAGGCGCGCGGCGTGCCGCTTGCCTGTGTCACGGCCAAGCCCGCGAAGGCGCGCGAAAAGGTGCTGGAAGCGATGGGCTTGGCGCCGTTTTTGGATGTGGCGCTTTCGCCTGAGGACGGCTATGCGAAGAAGCCTGCGCCGGACATGTTGCTCGCTGCGGCGCAGCGCATGCAGGTGCCGATTGCGGACACGGCGATGGTGGGGGACACGGACTACGATCTGGAAGCGGGCCTGCGCGCAGGCTGCGGCGAGGTTTGCTGGGTCGCGCACGGCTATCAGCCGCTTTCGGCGCGCTATCGCGGCCGCGTGCGCGTGGTGAAGGATTTCAAGGAGCTTTTGAAGCTTGCCGATGGGCATGCAAGCGCCAGCGGTGGCGGATGAAAGGGCAATGTCGGGCGAACGCCCGATCTGCCGCGCGTTTTGCAAATCCCACTCGTAGGGGCGAGGCGAAAGCGATGCGCATCCAAGGCATCTACGCGATCCTGCCGCCCGATCGCGACGAGGAAGAAACACTGCGGCTTGCGGAAGCGGCCTGGCGCGCAGGAGCCGCAGCCGTGCAACTGCGCGACAAGCGCACGGG
>WFOX01000030.1 GCA_015487905.1 Mariprofundales bacterium | reverse complement strand
GGCGTCAAGGACGCAGGGGATTGGCTGCCGGGCCACGGCGGGCTTTGGGATCGCGTGGACGCCTTGGCCTTGGCGCTGCCGTTGGGATGGAGCGTATGGCGCCTCGCCGCGTCGTGATCCTTGGCGCCACAGGCTCGGTGGGGGCGTCCGCAGCCGATGTGATGCGGCGCCATCCCGATCTCTTTACGCCGTGGGCGTTTGTGGGGCATCGCAATGTCGCGCGCATGCAAAAGCTGGTGGAAGAGTTCGCGCCTCAGCATGTCGTGATGACGGATCCTGAAGCTGCGCAAAAGCTGGCCGCGGCCACGGGTCGGCATGTGCAAGCGGGCATGGAGGCCGCAGTCGCGCTTGCCGGCTCGGATGAGGCCGAGATCGTGGTGGCGGCGATCGTCGGCGCAGCGGGCATTCCGCCCACGCTTGCGGCCGTGCAGGCCGGCAAGCATGTCGCACTTGCGAACAAGGAGTGCCTGGTTGCGGCGGGAAGGATTTTCAAAGAAGCCGCGGAGACAAGCGGGGCTGTGATTCTGCCTGTGGATTCCGAGCATGCGGCCGTGCATCAGTTGCTTGCCGGCGTTCCGCGCGAAAGCGTTGTGCGCATTTTGCTTACGGCCTCAGGCGGCCCGTTTTTGCACAAGCCGCTGGCTGCGCTTGCGCATGTGACGCCTGAAGAGGCCGTCGCGCATCCGAACTGGGAGATGGGCGCCAAGATCAGCGTGGATTCGGCAACAATGATGAACAAGGCGCTGGAGCTCATTGAAGCGCGGTGGCTGTTTGACGCCACGCCGGAGATGCTCGGGGCCGTGATCCATCCGCAAAGCGTGGTGCATGCGCTTGTGGAGCTCGCAGATGGCAGCATGCTTGCGCAGCTTGCGCATCCGGATATGCGCGCGCCCGTGGCCTATGCGATGCATCCAAGCCCGCGGCTTACCACAGGCATTCCGCGCTTGGACTGGACGAAGGCGGACAAGCTCACCTTTTTGCCGATGGATGAGGAGCGCTTTCCGGCCATGCGGCTTGTGCGCCGCGTGCTGCAAGGCCCCGATGCATGGGCTGTGGGCTTCAACGCCGCGAACGAGGAGGCCAATGCGGCGTTTCGCGCGCGGAAGATCGGGTTTTTGGACATCGTGCCGATCGTGGCGCGCGTGCTTGCGCGCATGCCGGAAAAGGATGTGCGCACGCTGGACGAGGTTTGGGCGCTGGATCGCTTGGCACGGGCGGCGGCCAGAGAGGAGATCGCGCGGTGCTAGAAGGGTTGCATAGTTTTCTTGCATTTCTCGTGGCCATCGCCGTGCTCATCACCGTGCACGAGTGGGGGCACTTTTTCGCGGCGCGCAGGCTTGGGGTCAAGGTGCTGCGCTTTTCCATCGGCTTTGGGCCGGCGCTTTGGCGCCGGCATGGCCAGGACGGCGTGGAGTATGTGATCGCGGCGGTGCCG
The DNA here is from genome assembly GCA_015487905.1 of Mariprofundales bacterium. Lineage (GTDB taxonomy): Bacteria > Pseudomonadota > Zetaproteobacteria > Mariprofundales > S012-25 > S012-25. The sequence continues at coordinate 8,765 of WFOX01000030.1, read as the reverse complement.
CTGGGTGGCTATGTGAAGATGCTTGGCGAGTCAGGCTCAGGCGAGGTGGCCGAGTTGCAGGCGCTTCCGCCAGAGCTGCGCAGGCGCGCGTTTGATGCGCAACCCGTTTGGAAGCGCGCGCTCATCGCCGTCGCAGGCCCTGGAGCGAACTTTTTGTTCGCCGTCCTTGCCTTTGCGCTGGCAAGCTGGGTGGGGATGCCCGCGCGCCCTCCGGTGGTGGGCGCCGTGCTGCCGCACAGCGCCGCTGCGCAGGCGGGCTTTGCCTCGGGGGATCAGGTGATTGCCGTGCAAGGCGCGCGCGTGCGCTCGTGGCAGGAGCTTGCCGATCGCCTGCGCGCCCATCGCGGCGAGCGCATCCTCGTGCGCGTCAAGCGGAAGGGGGGCGAGCGGGAGCTTTCCGTAGAGGTGCCGGCACAGCCCGTAGAGCGCGTGATTGCGGATCCGCCTGCGGCCGTGGGGCTTGCGCCGCCTGTGGAGGTCGTCGTGGCTTCACTGCGGGAAGGGATGCCTGCGGCGCGCGCGGGGTTGCGCGTGGGCGATGTCGTGCTCGCGGTCAATGGCCGAGCCGTGCATGCGGCGGCGGAGGTGGCCGCGCTTGTGCGCGCAAGCGCGGGCAAGCCGGTTGTGCTTGTCTTGCGCCGCGGCAAGCAGCATGTGCAGGTGCGCATCACCCCTGTGCGGGGGCGCGGGGCCTATCGCATCGGTGTGGGGCTTGGCGAGCGCTGGACGGTGCCCGCCACCCGCTTGCAACGCGGATTTTGGGAAGGAATCGCTTTCGGCCTGCACAAGACATGGGAGATGACGGCGCTGACGCTTGAGGTGGTCGGCAAGATGCTCACGCGCGCGATTTCTACGGATACGATCGGCGGGCCGCTTCTCATCGCGCAGCTTTCCGGCCAGGCCGCGCATGCAGGCATGGGGGCGTTTTTGTTTTTCCTTGCACTCATTTCCGTGAATCTCGGCGTGCTCAACCTTTTGCCCGTGCCCGTGCTGGACGGCGGGCATTTGCTTCTGCTCGCGTTGGAGGCTGCGCGCGGCAAGCCTTTGTCGCCGCGCGCGCTTGCTTGGGTGCAAGGAGTGGGGGTCGTGGTGCTGGCCGTGCTGATGGGGCTTGCCTTTGCCAATGACATCTCGCGGTGGTTGCACCAGCGGTGAAGCGCGCATTTGTGCTTGCGGCGCTGCTTGCAGGCGCGCAGGCCGCGTTTGCGGCCGCGCCCAAGGTGGTGGAGATCCAGGTGCAAGGGCTGCGCATGCTGGATACGCGCGCGGCTTTGGATTTGCTTTCGTTGCATCGCGGGGATGCGCTGCGGCGCGAGGCGCTTGCGGAATCCGTGAAACGGCTTTTCACAAGCGGGCTGTTCCGCGATGTGGAGGTGTGGGCGGAGCCTTCCGAAGGGGGCGTGCGCCTTGTGCTCAAGCTCAAGGAAAACCCGATCATCGCGAGCCTGCGCTTTGAGGGCAATGAGGAGTTTTCGGATAAGACCTTGAAAACGCGCTTGAAGGAGCTGCGGCCCGGGCGCGTGCTAAGCCCCCAGGCCGTGCACAAGGCGCTTGTGCGCATCCGCAAGGGGTATTTCAAAAAGGGCTATTATCAGGTGCGCGCGCAGGTGCGCACGCACAAGCGCAGCGACGGGCGCGTGGATGTGGTGGTGGCGATTGACGAAGGGCCGCAAACGCGCATCAAGCGCATCAGCTTTCTCGGCGTGCAGGCGTTTTCGCGCGAGGAGCTTGCGCGCAAGATCGTTTCAAAAACCGAGGATCTTGCCACGGCGATCACGAACCGCGATGTGTTCAGCCGCGAAAAGACGGCGGCGGATGTGCAGTTGATTGAGGAGTTTTATCAAAACCGCGGCTTTTTGGATGCGCGCGTGGAATCGGCTACGGCCCGCGTGGCCATGGATCGCTCAGGCTTCATCCTCGCCTATGGCGTGCGCGAAGGCGTGCGCTACCGCATTGGCAAGCTCAACTTGGAGGGCGATCTCGTGCCCTCCAAGGCCGCGCTGGAAAAGCGCATCAAGCTCAAGGAAGGCGAGTGGTATTCGCTCAAAAAGCTGCGCGAGACGATTGATGCGCTCACCGAGGCCGTGGGTGAAGAGGGCTATGCCTATGCGACGGTGACGCCGCTGTTCCGCCGCGATCCCGACAATCAGCTTGTGGATATCACCTTTGCGATTGAAAAAGGGCCGGAGATTTACATCCGCCGCATTGACATCACGGGCAACGAGCGCAGCGACGACGAAACGATCCGCCGCGAGATCAAGCAGGACGAGGCCGCGCGCTATGACGCGCGCCGCATGCGGCTTTCCAAGCGCAGGCTCAAGCGCTTGGCCGCGATCAAGGATGCGCGCTTTGCGCTCAAGCGCCTTGCCGATGCGCCGAATCTCGCCGATCTCAAGGTGGAGGTGGAGGAGCAAAAAACGGGTTCGCTCGCCTTCGGCATCGGCTATTCGCAGCTTGAGAAAACCTTCATTCAAGGCCGCATCAGCGAAAAGAACCTGTTTGGCAAGGGCTATCAAGCAAGCTTCAATGGCCAGATCGGCGCGCGCACGCAAAACTTCACGGTAAGCTTTACGGATCCTTACTTCCTCGGCGAGGAGCTTGCCGCCACCTGGAGCGCCTACAAGCAGGATACGCGCTTCAATCAGGTCGTGACGGCGCTTACTTATCAGACGCGCTCGGCGGGCGGTTCGTTTTCGCTTTCTTGGCCCATCGGCGAGTTTTGGTCGCTGGGGACGAGCTATCGCTATGACCGCACCGATCTGCTCAATGTTCCGCCCACGGCTTCGTTGCTCGCCAAGGCGCAGGCGGGCAGGCACACCACGGGCGAGCTTGGGTTTTCCATCAGCTATGACTCGCGCGACCGCGTGATCGCGCCGAGCGCAGGCGTGTATGCCTCGCTGGGGCTCAACCTTGCCGGGCTTGGCGGCACAAGCCGTTTCGCCGAGGGCACATTCTCCTTGCGCGCCTACCACGCCTTGGATGCCGAGGGGGCGTGGGTGCTGGCGCCGAGCATGCAGCTTTCGGCCATTCAGGGACCGAAACTTCCGCTGTATCGCCGCTATTCGCTCGGCGGGCTCGGCACGGTGCGCGGCTTTGATTACTATGGGATTTCCTTGCGCGATCCGAAGACATTGGAGGCGCTGGGCGGCAACGCCATGTGGACGATCAATCTCAACCTTTATGTCCCCGTGCCTGGACTGCGCACGGCGGGCTTTCGCGGCGTGCTCTTTGCGGATGCGGGCACCGTGTGGGGAAGCATCCACGAGCAGGTCGCCGGCCAGCGCATAGATGTGACGCAGCCGTTTTCGCTTGGCAGCATGCGCGCCGCGGTGGGCTTCGGCTTTGAATGGGTGTCGCCGATCGGGCCGATCGGGCTGTATTGGGGATTTCCGGTGCGCAAGCAGTCGCAAGACATCGTGCGCCGGTTTGAGTTCGCGCTGGGCGCGATGTTTTGATTCTGCAAGAGGGGGCGAAACATGCGAATGCGGGCATGGATGATCGCGGCCGTGATGCTGATGGCCACAAGCGCATCCGCGGCGGGCTTGCGCATCGCCTATGTGGATGTGCGCGCGGCGATTGAGAACACGAAGGAGTATCAGGCGGGCATCGCCAAGCTGAAGGCCTTGCAGGCCAAGCGCCAGAAGGAGCTGGATGCTTTGCGCAAGCAGATTGAGGCCAAGCAAGAGGAGCTGGACAAAAAATCCATGGTGCTTGCGCCGGAGAAGCTGAGCGCATTGGAAGACGAGCTCAAAGACCTGCGCAAGCAGTTTGAGCGCAAGCGCGAGGACGCGCAAGAGGAGCTGCGCGAGAAGAAGATGCAGTTGGATCTGCGCATGATGAAGAAGTTCCGCAAGGTGTTGGAAGCGCTGGCCAAGGAGCGCAGCTACGACTTCGTCTTCGGACGACCGGTGCTTTTGTATGCCGCGCCGCAGCATGAAATCACGGCCGAAATCACGAAGCGGCTGGACGCGGCGAAGTAGGGGCGCGGCGTGCAAACGCGCTGGCGTCCGACGCTTGCGGAAGCGGCCGCATTCGTCGGCGGGGAGCTTAGGGATGCGCCGGATCCCAACCGGCGCGTCAAGGGCTTTGCGCCGCTTGAGAAGGCCGGGCCTGAAGAGCTTGCGTTTTTGGTAAGTGCGCGCCTGCGCGCGGCGGCGGAGCGCACGCAGGCGGCGGCGGTGCTCGTGGCGCCTTCTTATGCGCATCTTGCGCGTCCGCGCATCGTCGTAGCGGATCCGTATCTCGCCTTTGCGCGTTTGCAGCAGCGTTTCTTCCCGCGCCCGCGCGGGCGGGGGCGGCGGGATCCGACGGCCATTGTGCATGAAACCGCGCGCATCGCCGAGGATGTGGACATCGGCCCCTATGCGGTCGTGGAGGAGGAGGCCGAAGTTGGCGCGGGCAGCATCCTCGGCGCAGGCACCTACATCGGTGCGCGCGCGCGCATCGGTCGCGAATGCATTCTGCATCCCCATGCGGTTGTGATGCCGGAGTGCGTGCTTGGGGATCGCGTCGTGCTACATCCAGGCGCTGTGATCGGCGCCGACGGCTTTGGGCTTGCCTGGAGCGGCGAGCGCTGGGAGCGCATTCCGCAGGTGGGGCGCGTGATCATCGCCGATGATGTGGAGATCGGCGCGAACACCTGCATAGACCGCGGCACGCTCGGGGACACCGTGATTGAAGAGGATGTGCGCTTGGACAACCTCGTGCAGATCGGCCACAACGCGCGCATCGGCGCGCATACGGCGATGGCCGCGCAAGCCGGCGTGTCCGGCTCCACGCGCATCGGCAAGGGCTGCCTCATCGGCGGGCAAGCGGGCTTTGCCGGGCATCTTTCCATCGCCGATCGCGCGCGGGTGGGCGCGCAAGCCGGCGTGATCGGCGACATCCGCGAACCCGGCGAGTATTGGGGCACGCCGGCCGTGGAAAAGCGGCGTTGGCTGCGCGCGTTTGCGGCCTTGCTCAAGCTTGCCGAGCGCAAGTGAGGCGCGCGTGGAACGGATCTTGATTTTGGACTTCGGCTCGCAATACACGCAGCTCATCGCACGCCGCATTCGCGAGGCGCATGTCTATTGCGAGATCCATCCCGGCACGATGCCGGCGGATGAGATCCAACGCTTTGCGCCCAAGGGGATCGTGCTCTCCGGCGGCCCCGCGTCCGTGTTGGAGCCCGATGCGCCCAGGCCCGATCCCATCGTGTTTTCGCTCGGCGTGCCCGTGCTTGGCATCTGCTATGGGATGCAGCTCATCACGGCGATGCTGGGTGGAACGGTGGGGCCTGCGCATGCGCGCGAATACGGCCGAGCGCAGCTGGAGGTGGTGGGTGATGGCGGGCGGTTGCTCGCGCCGTTTGCGGCCCAGCGGCGCTTGGATGTCTGGATGAGCCACGGCGATCGCATTGAGCGCCCGCCTGCGGGCTTCACCACGCTTGCGCGCACCGAAAACGCGCCGCATGCCGTGATCGCCGATGAAACCCGCGGCATTTACGGGCTGCAATTCCATCCCGAGGTCGTGCACACGCCTTGGGGCGCGGCGTTGCTTACGCATTTTGCGCGCGCGATTTGCGGCTGCGGCGGCACATGGACGATGGCCTCGTTTGTGGAAGAGGCCACACGCCGCATCCGCGCGCAGGTAGGCGCGGGGCGCGTGATCTGTGCGCTTTCAGGTGGTGTGGATTCCACGGTCACGGCCGTGCTTTTGCATCGCGCCATCGGCGAGCAACTCGTGTGCGTGTTCGTGGACAACGGGCTTTTGCGGCTTGGCGAGGCCGAAGAGGTGCGGCGCACCTTGAAAGAGGAGCTTGGGCTGCCGCTTGTCTTTGTGGATGCGAAGGCGCGCTTTCTTAGGGCGCTTTCCGGCATCACCGATCCTGAACAGAAGCGCAAGACGATCGGGCGCGTATTCGTGGAGGTGTTTGAGGAGGAGGCGGCCAAGCTCGGGCGCGTGGATTTCCTCGCCCAAGGCACGCTCTATCCCGATGTGATTGAATCCATGCCCGTGAAAGGAAAAAGCCACACGATCAAGTCGCACCACAATGTGGGCGGGCTTCCCGAACGCATGCGCCTCAAGCTCGTGGAGCCGCTCAGAGAACTTTTCAAGGACGAGGTGCGCGAGCTTGGGCGCGAGCTCGGCATTCCTGAGAGCTTCATTGCTCGGCAGCCGTTTCCGGGGCCGGGGCTGGCCGTGCGCTGCGTGGGCGAAATCACCGAGGAAAAGCTGGCGGTCTTGCGCGCGGCGGATGCGGTCGTGCAAGAGGAAATCCGCGCAGCCGGGCTGGATACGCGGCTTTGGCAGGCCTTTGCGGTGCTGCTTCCCGTCAAAAGCGTGGGGGTGATGGGCGATCGCCGCACCTATGCTTGGTGCATCGCCGTGCGCGCGGTGGAGTCGCAAGACGGCATGACCGCAGACTTTGCCAAGCTCCCTTACGATGTGCTTGCGCGGATCGCAACGCGCATCGTCAACGAGGTGCCGAAGGTGAATCGTGTGGTGTATGACATCACGAGCAAGCCGCCCGGCACGATTGAGTGGGAATGAAGAACAAGGAGGAAAGCCTATGAAGAAGAAAACAAGCTTGATGATGGCGGGTGCGTTGCTCGTGCTCGCGGCCTGCTCGCAGTCTCACGAGGCGCAAAAGGCTGATCTCTCTTCCAAACAGGCCAAGTTTTCCTATGCGCTGGGATTGGATGTGGGGGCTTCGCTCAAGCGGCTTGGCGAGCCTGTGGATGAGGCCGCCTTTGCGCTGGGCGTGCACGATGCGCTTGCCGGTGCCAAGCCGCGTATTGCGCCCGCTGAGGCGCAGAAGATCAAGGCCGAGGTGTTTCGCAAGCGCGCCGAGGCGCAGGCAAAACAGCGTGCCGAGCAGGCGAAGGCCAATGCCGCCAAGGCCAAAGCGTTTCTTGACGAGAACGCGAAGGCCGAAGGCGTGAAGACGCTGCCCTCAGGGCTGCAATACAAGGTGCTGCGTGCAGGCACGGGCGCGCGCCCCGGGCCGCATGATCGCGTGCGCGTGCATTACGAAGGGCGGCTTTTGGACGGCACCGTCTTTGACTCCTCCTATCGGCGCGGGCAGCCCGCAGCATTCGCACTGGATCGCGTGATTCCAGGCTTTGCCGAGGCCGTGCAGCAGATGCAGGTGGGGGCGAAGTATCGCGTGTGGATTCCGCCGCAGCTTGGCTATGGGGAGCGCGGCGTGCCGCCCAACATTCCGCCCAATGCGCTGCTCGTGTTTGACATTGAACTGCTCGGCGTGGAGCACGCCGCTTCCAAGGACGCACACTAGGCGATGTTGGAGCAGCTCTCCTCGCGGCTTGCCGGGCTTGCCGCGCGGCTCAAGGGACAGGCCCGCATCACGGACGAGGAGATCCATGACGCGCTGCGCGAGCTGCGCATTGCGCTGTTGGAGGCCGATGTCGCGCTGCCCGTGGTGCGCGAGCTCGTGAGCCGGCTGCGCACGCGCATTCAGGGCTTGCCGCTTGCAAGGAGTATCACACCGGGCGAGCTCGTCGTGAGCGCCATGCATGCAGAGATTGCGCGCATCATCGGCGGCGGTAGGCCCGAGCTGGATCTCGCGCGCATCCCGTCGGTGGTGCTCCTGGCGGGCTTGCAAGGCGCGGGCAAAACGACCACAGCGGGCAAGCTCGCGTTCATGCTTGCGCGACAGCGCCGGAAGGTGGCGCTGGCGAGCGTGGATTTTGCGCGGCCCGCTGCGCGTGAGCAGCTCAAAGCGCTGGCTGTGCAAGTGCAGGTGCCGTTCATAGAGACAGAAGCAGGCGATCCCGTTGCGGCTGCGAAGGAAGCGCTTAGCGAAGCGATGCGCGCAGGCCGCCATGTGCTCGTTTTGGATACCGCAGGTCGCCAGGCCGTGGATGCGGCGCTCATGGAGGAACTCGCCGCGATTGCTGCGGCCATGCAGCCTGCGGAGAAGCTGCTCGTCGTGGATGCGGCGATGGGCCAAGCCGCAGCCGAGGTCGCGCGCGCGTTTCATGAGGCGATTGGGCTTACCGGTGTGGTGCTGGCCAAGGCCGATGCCGATGCGCGCGGCGGCGCGGCCTTGTCCGTGAGCATGATCAGCGGCGCGCCCGTGCGCTTTCTCGGCGTGGGCGAAAAGCTGGACGCCTTGGAGCCTGTGGATGCCGAAAGCCTTGCTGCGCGCATCTTGGGGCTTGCGGATTGGAAGGGGCTTTTGGCGCGCGTGGCGCGCGGGCTTGAGGCGCGCGCTTCCGCACCAAAAGCGCGCAAGCGCGGCGGCTTTTCGCTTGCGGAGTTTGCGGAGCAGATTGAGCAGTTGCTTGCATTGGGCGGGCCGCAGGCCATTGCCGAGCACTTGCCGTTTGCGCTGCGAAGAGACATGGCGGGCGAGGACGCCGTGCGGCGCCTCAGGCGCATGCGCGCGATCATCCAGGCCATGACGCCTGAGGAGCGTGCGCGCCCGGAGATCTTGAACGGTTCGCGCAAGCGGCGCATCGCGCGCGGCAGCGGCGTGTCCGTGCAGGAGGTGAACCAACTGCTGCGCCAGCATCGGGAGCTTGCGAAGCTCGCCAAGCGCATGCGCAAAGGACGCGGGCTTGGCAAGCTCGGCGCGGTGCTTGCGCGCACACTTGGGCGTTAGCGGTGGGCTGGGCGCCTTTGGGCGGCTGGCGCCATTGGTTGGGGCTGGATGCGCTTTATGTCCCGCCCGAGGTGCGCTGGCAAACGGCCTTGGGGGGCGTGGTGGGGCTTGGGCTTGTGTATGCCACGGCCTATCTCGTGCTCGGCCCCGATGCCTATCT
>WFOX01000029.1 GCA_015487905.1 Mariprofundales bacterium | reverse complement strand
GAAAGCGGCAGCCCGTCTTCCTGCCGTGCGTTGGGGCGGGCGATTTGCTGGCGCAGGCGCAGGAAGATTTCCGGCTCGGCCTTGCGGAAGCGGTAGATGGACTGCATCGGATCGCCGACGCAGAAAAGCGTCTTCTTCTCGCCGTCAAAGCCGTAGCAGATGCGGGCGAGGAACTCCCGCTGCACGGGCGAGACATCCTGAAACTCGTCCACGAGCACATGGGCAAGCTGCGCGTCCAGCCGCTCAAGCCGGGAGGGATCGCCGCCTTCCTCCGGTGTAGGCAGCGCCCGCAGCGCCCCCTGTATCACGGCGGTGAAGTCGGTGCGGCCGCGCGCGCGCATCACCTCCTCCAGCCGCCGAAGGGCCTTGGCATAGAGCGCGTAGAGCGCCGCAAAGCGCGTGCGCGTGTCCTCGTCGTAGTCAAGCTCGGGCGGCGCGAAAAAGAGCAGCGCCAGCGCCTGCACGACCTGCTCGTCGGCGGCGATCGCCTCCAGCCACGCCCCGAGCTCCTCGCGATCCTCTTTTTTGAGCACAAAGTCCGCGTTTCTCGTCGCGCCGCCGGCCTTGCGCAGCGCGCCCTCCTTTGTGAGCAGCAGTGACAGCGCCAGGCGGATACGCGGCCATGCGCCAAGATCGCGGGGCATGCCTTTGTCCTGCAGCGCCTCCAGATCCTTGCGCGCCTCCTCGGCGCTTTTTTGTTCTTCCAGAAACGCGAGGCGTCCCCGTGCAAGGATCTCCAGCGCTTGATTGATGGAACCTTTTGTTGCGTCAAGGTATTCAAGCTGCTCTTCTACGAAGCTCTTGAGCGTTTCCGCAGAGAAGTTCAGCAGGACCGCGGCCATGATCTCGGGATCCGTCCCGCTGTTCTGCGGCCCGAGCAGGAGGGTTTCGCGTGCCATGAGCCAGCTTGCGATCTGGCGCACAAGCCAGTCCAGATCGCCGTCGGCCACGGCGAGCGCCGCATTGAGGGTCGCATCGTCCGCGTCCTCCACGGCGGCCAGCGCCGCCTCGCGGTAAAGGGCACCGGCGCGCTCGGTGGGCGCAAGCCTTCCCACGCCCGCCGCCAGCGGATAGCGGCGCGTGATCATGCCCGCGAAGGCATCAAAGGTCGTGATCAGCAGCCGCGCCGGTTGGTCGGCAAGCTCGGGATGCCGTTTGCGCGCCTCACTCGCCGCCTTGCGAAGCGCCGCTTCGTAAGGGGTGGCGGCCTGCATCTTGTCGGCTTCAGCCAAGGCCTCCACCACGCGGCGACGCATCTCGCCGGCGGCCTTGCGCGTGAAGGTAATCGCAAGCACCGCCTCGGGCTGCTCCACATGCGCCAAGAGCCGCAAGAAGCGCAGCACCAATAGCGAGGTTTTGCCCGAGCCTGCGGGAGCACTCACAAGCGGCGAGCGCGCGACATCCACAGCCTTGCTGCGCTCGGGCTGATCGGGCGGTTGCATCGCGCTCATACCCGCTCCTCCACGCGGCACACCCCGATGAGATCGCATCCCTCGCAGCAGCTTTCCCTTGCCGGTCTCACCACGGCCTCGCCGTTCATGAACCGCTCCACGAGATTCTCCAGCCTTTCGCGCCAAAACGCGCGCAGAGCGTTCATCGTCGTGATATTCTCATCATCCCAAAACCTGCCAGCCTCCGAGCGGCGATCTTTCACTTCCACGCGCTTTAGGCCCGGGATGCCGAAATCCCCCTCGGCCACGCCCGAGAACTTGAACTCCCCGCGGCGCACGGCGGCATGGGCCACGGCATCGGCTTCGTGAATGAGCGCATACAGCGGCAATTGCCAATCCAGAACGGGATCCATCGCCCATTGGCTCAAAGAGGGCGGCGCACCGGTTTTGTAGTCCAGCACGATGCGCCTTCCTTCCACCTCATCCACGCGATCCACGCGCACGGGAATGCGCACGCTGGCAACCTCAAGCTCCGTTTTTTCCTCGCAAACGACCACACAGAAGGGCTGCGTGCGGCTGCGGTGCTCAAACAACAGCCAATCGCGCACAAGCGCCACCATACGCGTGCGCTCGTGCTCCTTGAGCTTCTCGCGCCCTTGGGGCGCAAGCTCGCTCTTCAGCACATGTTCGCGCGCAAGCGCCGCATCCACGGCCTCGCGAACGACCGCATCCAGCCGTCCATCCTCCACGAGCCGTGCAAGCTCCGCGCTTGTTCGCACCTTCTTCCAGAAGGCCGCCAGCGCTGCATGGACGAGGGTGCCACGCGCAAGCGGACTTGCACCCTCGGGCGGCACCTCGTAAGCCCCCAAGTTCCAGCGCGCGCGCATCTGGCCGCGAAACGGGCAGGCCGCAAACTCGCTGAGCAGCCAGGCGCCGCCGCCCGGCCATGCCCCGAGCGCCGCAAGCCGCGGCGCATCGGCAAAGGATTGCGTCTTCGGCTCGTCAGCCACCGCCACGGACGCCGCCGGCTCGGCCTCGGCAAGGCCTGCGCGGATGAAGGGTGAAGGCCCAAGCTCCTCCTCGCCGCGGCGGCGGGCAAAGAGCGCCACGACCTCACCCGTGCGCGCAAGCAGCGCATCCCAGAGCCTTTGGGCCTCCTTGCGCGCAAGCTCGGCCGAGGCATTTGGAATCCCCACCTCGCGCTGCGCCTCCACAGGCGCGAACGGCAAGGGCCGCGCGCCCCAGGGAAGCCGCGCCTCATCGGCCGCAACGACAATGGCGGCGTCCCAGCCAAGCCCCGCCCCGTCCGCAAAGGCGAGCACCGGAACCTCGCCGCCTGCGGGCACGCGCATCGCCTCCCAAAGCCGCGCAAGCTCCGCGGCGGCCTCGCGTTGGCCGATTTCGCCGAGCACGGCATCCAGCTCGGCAAGCTGCAACAGCCCCTCGCGCACCTTCGCCGCCGCATGCAGTTCCTCGGGCGCACGGCCCGCATCGTCGGCGAAGAGCACGCCAAGCGCGAGCAACGCCTCGTGCCAATGCTCGGCCCAGGCGCTCGGCATGCGCTTGCCCTCGTCCGCGCGCAAGGCGCGCACGCCTTGGGAAAACGGCGGCGCTTTTTCGGCCAGCGCCGTCTCCACAGCGGCAAGGCTCCAGCTCGGTGCCTTGCGCCAGCGCGCGATCCAGGGCTCTGCCGCCTCCTCATCCCAAACGAGCCACGACCAGCCGACGAGGGCATCGGCGGCGATGCGGCCTTGGATCGCGGCATCCAGCCAATCGCGCGCCGCGCGCCCGCGCGGGGTTTCGCCAAGCGCAATCTCACCCATCGCCGGCGCAAGCAAAAAGGGGGGTCTGGCCAGCGTCATCGCCACGCGCGCGCGCGCCTCCTCATCCAGCGCCAAGACAGCCACGCGCTTGCGTGCATCATGCCACTTCTTCACAAGCCTCGCGGCGGCCTCGGCCTCGGCGAACTCATCCTCGCAAGCATGCGCAACAAGCCGCGCCTCGCTTGCGGGTTTGTCTTCCCATGCGGCGATCGCCATGCCCTCTTTTTGCCAAGCCACAAGCAACTGCTGGACCGCCGCAGGCGGCGTGAAGTTTGGTGCGAGCACCACGCGCGAGAGGTGCTCGCCGCGCAGGCACGGCGCCGGCGGGTCGCTGATGAGCGCATCCAGCGCGCAGGCGCTCGTCGCCCGTCCGCGCGCTTGCGCCTTTTTGCGCACGGCCTCGGCCCAGGCGCGGCAGCGCTCGGTTTCTTCGGAGCCCACCCAGGCGTTCTCGGCAATGCCGTAGGCGCGGGCAAGAAACCAGGCCTCGCGCGCAGCAGCAGCCAGCCCCGCATCGCCGGCTTGTCTTCTCCAGAGCGCGACTTCTTGCGCGTCGGTGAGCCGCGGCGGGGCGTGTTCCTGGGCGTCATAAAGCGCAAGCACGAACGCGCGCCAAGAAAGCACGCGCGCCGTGTGCGCGGCCTTGCGCTCTCCAAGCAACTGCGCGCGCAGCCAAGCGGCCTCGGCGGCATCGGGCGCAAGGACGAGATCGCTTGCACCCACCTCGCAGGGGTTGATTTTCGGATGCGCTGCGCCTTCAATCACGCCGTCCGAGCCTACAAAGGAGGGCTGCATGAGCAAGGTCAAGATCACCTGTCCGCGTTGTAACGAACCCTTCATCGCCGAAGAGGCCGAGCTTTACGAGTGCCCGCACTGCGGCACGACCGTGCGCCCGAAGAAGAAGGGCGGCGACGACTTGGAAAAAACGCAGATTTTGGATCTCAACAAGTAAGCAGGCGTTAGCGCGTTTCCCTTTTCGGCTTCACGATCCAATGCCCGGGCACGACCTCGCCCGCCTCGTTGAGGTGCGCGGGCACATAGACGCGTTCTGCGGGCCTTGCCTCGTGCAGCGAACGCCAAGCGAAGAACGCCGCCACCGCCCCCACGAGCACGGATAGCAGCAAATACGGCCACGGCGCCCGCAAACCCGGCCGCGCGCCGACGACTTCGGCATCCACGACGAGCGCGCGCGCTTCGCGGCGGCGGCGCAGGCGCCAGCGCAGCCAAAGCCAAAGCCCGCGCAAGGCAAGCATGAGCAAGGTCGGCCCGAAGAAGAAGATGAGAACGGTAAGAAAGGTCCTCATCGCTTGAGAAGCTCCTTGAGCCGCACGCGGTAAAGCGCCACATCGGGTTCGCGCCCTGCGCGCTGCGCGAAATAGACGACCTCGCCCAGGATTTCCAACAGCACATGCAAGGCCGCATGGCGATCCAGTCCCCGCTGCATGAGCGCAAAAAGCGCATCGGCGGCCTCAGGCGGCTGGCGCGTGGCGATCTGCTCTTCCAAGGCCAAGTGCAGCGACATGTGCAGATAGGGATTGAGGCCGTCCTCCACGGCAAAATCCCGATCCAAAAAGTGCTCTTTGTCGTCAAACAAATGATGGTATTCGGGATGCATCGCAATCACGCGCGCGATGCGCACCTCCAGGGCCGAAAGCGGCGCATCGCGCTGCATCTTCTCCCATGTCCGCCACCACACCTCGCGATGGCGGCGCAGCGCCTCGCGCGAGGGCTTATCCGGTTGCAAGCCGTTTTGTTCGCACATCCCGAAAATATCCTATCCGTTTCCCCACCCTGCGACGCAAGCCGCGTGTAAAGGCATCAAAGCGCGTGGGCGGAAAACCAATCCGCTCCCGTGCCGATGTCCACGACGAGCGGCACGGCGAGTTTCACCGCCGATTCCATGATTTCCTTCATGCGTGCGGCCACGGCCTCGGCCTCGTCTTGGGGCGCTTCCACGACGAGCTCGTCATGCACCTGCAGGATGATGCGCGCCTTGGGATGTTCGCGCTGGAACGCCTCATGCAAGCGGATCATCGCAAGCTTGATGATGTCCGCGGCCGAGCCTTGCAATGGCGCATTGATCGCCGTGCGCTCGGCCTCAGCACGCGCAGCCGGATTGCGCGAGTGAATCGCATCCAAATAGACGCGATGACCGAGGAGCGTTTCCACATAGCCCTGCTCGTGCGCGCGCTTTTTCGTCGCCTCAATGAACGCGCGCACCTTCGGATGGCGCGCAAAGTAGCGCTCAATGAAACGTGCGGCCTCGCTGCGCGAAATGCCGAGCTGGCGCGCGAGACCCGTCGCGCCCATGCCATAAAGAATCCCAAAATTCACGACCTTGGCGCGGCGGCGCATCTCGCCATCCACCTCGTTTAGGGACACGCCGGCGATCGCCGCGGCTGTGGCCGCATGGATGTCCAGCCCTTCCGCAAAGGCCTGCAAAAGCCGTTCGTCGCGCGAGAAGTGCGCCATGAGTCGCAGCTCAATCTGCGAATAGTCGGCGCTGATGAGCACGAAGCCCTCCTCGGCGCGAAAGGCGCGGCGGATCTCGCGGCCTTCGGGGTCGCGGATCGGGATGTTTTGCAGGTTCGGATCGGAGGAGGAAAGCCTGCCCGTGATCGTGATGGCCTGGTTGTAGTTCGTATGCACGCGCCCTGTCTTCGGTGAGATGAGCATGCCGAGCTTGTCGGTATAGGTGGAGGTGAGCTTGGCGAGCTTGCGGATCTCCAGCACGAGCTTTGGAATCGGATGCAGCTCGGCCAGCCGCTCCAGCGTTTCCTGATCCGTGCGCCATTGGCCGCTTCTTGTGCGCTTGCCGCCTGGAAGTTTCAAATCCTCAAAAAGCACTTCCCCAAGCTGCTTCGGTGAGTGCAGGTTGAAGGGCCGCGGCGCAAGCCGCGCGACTTCATTCTCCAGTTCGTTCATGCGTGCGCGCAGTTTGTCCGAGATCGCGGCAAGCCTTGCGCGATCCACGCGCACGCCCGTCCACTCCATCGCAGCGAGCACATGCATGAGCGGAAGCTCAATGTCGTCGTGGCGCGCGATTCTCCCCTCGCGCGTAAGCTTCTCAGAAAGCATCGCGCAGAGCCGATGCGCGACCTCGGCATCCTCGCCTGCGTATTCGGCGGCCTTCTCCACGGGCACCTCGGCAAACGGGATTTCGTGCTTGCCTTTGCCCGCGACTTCGGCATAGCCGATCATGCGCTCGCGCAGATACGCAAGGGCCAAATCATCCAGCTTCTGCGCGCGCCCCGGGCGATCCACATAGGCAAGCAGCATGGAATCGGCCGCGATCCCCTTGGCATCCAGCCCCGCATTCCAAAGCACCTGCAGATCGTATTTGAGGTTGTGCCCCTGCTTGGGGCGCTTGGGGTCAGCCAGGATGGGCGCAAGCGCCTCGGCCACGCGCGCAGGCGCAAGCTGCGGGCCTTGCGTATGGCGCACGGGCACATACCAGGCCTCACCCGCGCGCACCGAAAAGGCCCAGCCGACGATCTCGGCCTCGTGCGGCGCAAGCGAAGTGGTCTCCAGATCCAAGGTGATGCGCGGCGCCTGGGCAAGCGCCCGAACGAGCGCGCGCAAGGCATCCTCATCGCGCACCGTGTGCACCCGGCGGCTGCCGCCTGAGACGACGACGGTGCGCGGACGCTTGGCCTCCTCGCCGAGAAAGAGCGCGGCAAGCCGTTTCAGCCCCATCTCATCGCAAAAGGCCTGCAAGCGCGCGGCATCGGGGCCGCGCCAGGCAAGCTCGTCCAGCGCATAGGGCACGGGGGCATCCTCGCAAAGCCCCACAAGCCGATAGGCAAGCCGCGCATCGTCCGCATGCGCAAGGATTTGTTCGCGGCGCTTGGGCTGCGGGATCTCCTCGGCGTGCGCAAGCACCCCTTCCAAGGAGCCGAAGCGCGCAAGAAGTTGGGCTGCGGTTTTGGGGCCGATGCCCGGAATACCGGGGATGTTGTCGCTCGTATCGCCCGTGAGCGCCAAAAGATCGCGCACGCGCGCAGGCGGCACGCCGAGTTTTTGCTCCACGACCTCGGGCGTGTAGCGAATCTGCTTCATCGTATCCAAAAGGACGATGCGCCCATCCACGAGCTGCATGAGGTCCTTGTCGGTGGAGAGAATCACGACTGAGAAGCCCTCTTTCTCGGCGCGGCGCGCGTAGGTCGCGATCACATCGTCGGCTTCGTGCGTCTCAAGCTGCACATGCTTGATGCCGAGCGCATCCACGAGCCGAAAGATGTGCGGCCATTGCACCTGCAAGTCCTCGGGCATCGGCGGGCGCTGCGCTTTATAGGCCGGGAAGATCTCGTTGCGAAAGGAAGGCCCGATCGGATCAAACGCAACCGCAATATGCGTGGGCTGCACCATGTCCAGCGCCGCCTTGAGCATCTGGCCGAAGCCGTGGAT
>WFOX01000028.1 GCA_015487905.1 Mariprofundales bacterium | reverse complement strand
TCGGGTTCGTGACCGTGTCCGACCGCGCAAGCCGCGGCGAATACGAGGATTTGGGCGGGCCGGCGATGCGCGCGTGGTTTGCGCGCGTGCTGACCTCGCCCTGGGAGGCCGTATCCCGGCTCGTTCCCGACGAGCGGGACGCCATCGAGCAGGTTCTGCGTGAGCTGGCCGACGAGGCCGGCTGCTGCCTCGTGGTCACGACGGGCGGAACCGGCCCCGCGCCGCGCGACGTCACGCCCGAGGCCACCGAGGCGGTGTGCGAAAAGATGCTGCCCGGCTTCGGCGAGTTGATGCGTCAGGAGTCGCTAAAATATGTGCCGACCGCCATCCTCTCGCGGCAGACAGCGGGGATTCGCGGAGCGTGCCTCATCATCAACTTGCCGGGCAAGCCCTCAGCCATTGATGTTTGCCTGAACGCCGTGTTCCCGGCCGTTCCCGATTGCCTTGACCTGATCGGCGGGCCAAGACTGGAGGTCGATCCTGAGTGGTGCCGAATGTTCCGCGCCAGCCACGCTCGGCATGCGCAGCATCGTTGAAATCCATGTCATTGGAAAGCCCTTTATGCAGACAGTCGGGATGTTGGTACGCCTTGGCGAAACCAAACGAGTTGGCCTGGCTTACTTACCCTACCCCATAGCCAGAGCCATGCACCTTAGCCATTCAGAAGAAGCAGCGTGCGTGCATGAAGCCAATGTGCCGCATCCCTCTCCCATGCGCGCGCTCATAGGGCCACCCCGTGCTTGAGCTTGCGCATCACGGCAAAGACGCGCCACGGATAGCGCACGGAACCCCGCGAGCCGTTGTAGGCAGCCAGCGCCTTGGTAAGCGAACCATGCCGATCCAAATAGTGGCGCAAGATCGCGCAGCCGTAGCGAATGTTCGTGGTGATGTCCATGAGGTTGTCCTCTTTCCGCCCGATGCGCGCCTTCCAAAACGGCATCACCTGCATGAGCCCCCGCGCGCCGGCGCGACTGAGCGCAAACCGATCAAAGCCCGACTCCACCGCGATCACGGCCAGCACAAGCCACGGATCCAGATCAAACGCGCGCGCGCCATCATAGGCGGCCTCGGCGATCGCGCGCGCCTCCTCTTCATCGCCTACGCGCGCGGCAATGAGCGGCACGACATCGGCCACCCACGCTTCCCGCATGAAGTCGCGCTGGGGTGCTGGCGCGCTCAGGCGCGCGCGCAGCCGTGCCGCCTCTTCATCCGAAATCTCCGTTGCGGGCGGCGCGGGTATCGCCGCCCGTGGCGTGGGCTTGGGCGTGGCCGCGGGCATAGCAGGCGCGGAAGGCGAAGCAGAACGCGGCGGGCGCGGTTGCAAGGCCAAGGCGCCCACGCCCAGCGCAAAGGCGCCGGCCAGCCCCACGGATAGCGCGCGCGCAATCAGGCGGGGGGACGACAATGCGCCTCCACAAGCGCCTTGGCGCGCACCACTGCCTCCCCAAGCGGCACCTCCTCGCGTTTTTCCCCGCGAAGCCCCAGCTCCACCACGCCGCGCGCCAAGCCCCGTTCGCCGACGACGAGCTGCACGGGGATGCCGATGAGCTCCATGTCCTTGAACTTGACGCCGGGCCGCTCGTCGCGATCGTCCCAAAGCACCTCCACGCCTGCGGCCAGCAGCCCCTCATAGATGCGCGCCGCCTCTTTCTGCGCCCCGTCCTTGCCGACGGTGATGATCCCCAGCGCAAACGGGGCGAGATGCGCAGGCCAGGCGATGCCGTGCTCGTCGTGGTGCTGCTCCACGATGGCGGCAAGTAGCCTAGAAACCCCGATGCCATAGCAGCCCATGATCGCCGCACGGCGCCCACCTTCCCGATCCTGAAACATCACCTCCATCGGGCGCGAATAGACATCGCCAAGCTCAAACACATGCCCGACCTCAATGCCGCGCTGGATCGCAAGCGCGCCCCGGCCGCAGCGCGGGCAGCCGTCGCCAGCGCGCGCCTCGCGCAGATCGGCAAAGCGGGGATCTTGCAAATCCCGCGCCGGGTTGAAGCCGACGAGATGCGC
>WFOX01000027.1 GCA_015487905.1 Mariprofundales bacterium | reverse complement strand
GAGGAACCCTTCGCCGTGATGCTCGCGGACGAGCTCATCCTGCACGAGCCGCCCGCACTTGCGCAGCTTCTGCATGTGCATGAGATCACGGGCGGGGCAAGTGTGATCGGCCTTGCACGCGTGCCGAAAGAGGAGATCGGGCGCTATGGCGTGGCGGCTGTCAAGCAGGAAAATGGGCTGCTTCGCATCACGGGGCTGGTGGAAAAGCCCGCGCCTGGGGAGGCGCCCTCGGATCTTGCCGTGATCGGGCGCTATGTGCTTGCGCCGCGCGTGTTTGCGCTGCTGGCCAAAACCCCCCCGGGGCGCGCGGGTGAGGTGCAGCTCACCGATGCCTTGGACCAGCTTGCGCGCGAGGAACCCGTCTATGGCGTGCTCGTGGAGGGCGAGCGCTTTGATGTCGGCACGCCCGAGGGCTTTTTGGCCGCCAACTTGGCGTTGGGCTTGCGCGATCCGCGCTATGGCAAGCAGCTTGCGGCCTTCGCGCGCCGCTTGCTGGGCATGCTATAACGCGCGCCCCCAAGGCACCCCAGCCCATATTCTTCATGGTTCATCATCCCCGCGAAATTTCCAGCATGTTTGCAAGCTGACCAGTTGAGGAAAGCCTGACGCATACCCGTATTGCCAAAGAAAATGGGCGGCCCAAAGGCCGCCCAAAAGAGAAAGGGAGAATCAATGCCAATCAGTAAGGGAACTGAGTTCCCGATGTAACCATATATTGCTCCATATCGTTTACTGTTCCACCCGTCTGCAACAACCAGACCACAGCCTGTGTATAGGAAGCCGCCTTGGGAACACCATACGCCACCGGCAGGAGGTAATAGGTTCCGCCCTTTACAAGCAGCGGCGTTTTCAGCCCTTGTGGAAGCCGCGGGAGCACGACCGTTGCCGAACCGGCAGGGAAAGCAACTACCCAAAGTGGATTTTTTGTTGGAATAAAGGTTTGGAAAACATAGATGCCCTGAAAAGTCACCCCATTCCCCACGGCAGGCTGAACTGCAATGGTGCAGGTATTCGCTCCGCAATTCGTGGAGTTGGTTCTGACAGAAGGGGGATTTTGAATCGTGGCCGTAAGTTGCACCTGGCTGTTGTTGGCCACGGTTTTCCGCATAGACCACCCGCTCAAGCCATCCGCAAGTACCACAAATTGCGTGGCTCCGGACCAGTCATAAAACCGGGCGTTGATCGGGGGCTGCAGAAGCACATTCCTGTCTTCATACCATCCGCCCAGAACAGCGCCAGCAGGCGTCACCCGCACACCCCCCAACGATTCATTTGCCGGCAGCGTGATCGTGGCGATGTTGATGTTCACATTGGGCTGCGGTTGCGCCGGGAAGCTGGCCGGCTGCGTGATCTTGACGAGTTGCGGAGGCGGATTGGTTCCTAGGTTAGCGATAAGGTTTGCGTTCCCGCAATCAACCACTTGGGTAGTAGCAGGAATCGTGATCGCATTGGTACGATTGACCGAGTATCTCAATCCAAGCGCGTTGTTCGACTCGTCCACGAGATAGATCGTGGCTGGAGGCCCTAGCGTCCCGCCCACTTGAGCGCCAGGAGTCTCAATGCACCCTCGCCACACAGTCTTCAGGTTAGTAAGCGAGGCGTAAGTAGCGTAAACTGTCCCCTCCGGAAGAAGATGGCCCTTGTAAGAACCGACCACCTTGTAGGCCTTTGTTGCCGGAGGATTGGAAATATTGACTTCAACAACCACACCAGGTTTTGGACCGGCGGCCGGTTTTCTGGGCTGGATATACAGCACTGGATTGGCTGCGTTCACTCGCAGCACGGACAAATAGATATACCCGTCCGCGAACACATGCAGGTCATGGGCGCCTTGCGTCGTGTGGAAGGTCACCGTGCCCTGCGGGCCGGTGGTCGCCTGCGCATAGCCGTTCACGCCCGGGTTGTCCAACATCACGATGGCGCCAGCCACGGGTTGCCTCGTGTCCGCATCCTTCACGGTCACAGTAATCGTGCCCGTGTTCGGCGTCACGGCAGGCGGTGTATTCATATTCGGCTGCCCCGCATTGGCGTTGCCTGCGTTGCCCGCGTTGCCCGCGTTGCCTGCGTTGCCCGCGTTGCCTGCGTTGCCCGCGTTGCCTGCATTGCCTGCGTTGCCCGCGGCCGGGGTGTTTGTTGTGGTCGTGCCGCTGCTGCCTCCACCTCCACCGCAAGCAGCGAGCGACATCGCCGCAACGAGCACAAGTGCTCGGATGAGCGCTTGTTTCTGCTTCATGGCGCGTCCTCCTCCTGAGTGGATTGGCAGGGATCATGCCCCCCCCCCATCCTTTGTCAATATGTCCCCACTACTGTTTTTTTCTGGCTGTCCGGGCTCGCCTGCTTATGAAGTTTGCTCTCGTGATCCGTGCGGTGGCATCATGCGAGCAATGCGGCTCCTCCTCCTGGATCTTGCGGTTCATGCTGCGCCCGTGGCGGCGCTCGCTGAGGACGGCGCCTTGCGCGCCTTTGCGCTCGGCGCGCGCAACGAACATGCCCGGAAACTCGCCGCGGCGCTGGAAACGCTCGGACAGGAGGGATGGCTGGCCAAACTGGATGCGATTGTGGTCGGGGTCGGCCCTGGGTCGTTTACAGGCGTGCGGCTGGCGCTGGCATCCGCCGCAGGCCTGATCGCCGTGCATAACACACCACTCGTGGAGCTTTCTTCGCTGGCAATCACGGCGGCGCAGACCGCGCGCGCGGAACCCGTCTGGGTCGTGGAGGATGCGCGCGCAGGCTTCGCCTATCTCGGCTGCTGGCAGGGGCTTGTGCCTGTAAAAGAGGAAGCGTGCGTGCCCGTGGCGGAACTTCCCAAGCTGGATGCCTTTGCGGCCCATGAACCGCCTGCGGGTATCGGGGGCAAGTGCTTGCCGCTTGTGCGCGCGCGTGCCGAGGCAATGCGGATGCTTGCCGAAGAGGCGCTCGCCAAAGGCATGGTCGTCAAGCGCTTTCCGCGCGCGCGCTATCTGCAACCCTCACAAGCGGAGCGAAACGCGGCATGAAGAAACCCATGCGCATTTGCTTCGTGTGCCTTGGCAACATCTGCCGCTCGCCCCTGGCGCTGGCGATTGCGCGGCGCGTGGCCGAGGAAAAGGGCCTGAGCCAGCGATTGCATCTGGATTCAGCGGGCCTGGGTGACTGGCACATCGGCAAGCCCGCCGATGCGCGCACGCTTGCCGTGGCGGCGCGCTTTGGGCTGGATCTTTCCGGCCACCGCGCGCGCCAGATCCAACCCGAGGAACTTTCTTCCTGGGACTGGCTCGTGGCGATGGATGCGGACAATCGCGAGGGGCTTTTGGCGCTCGGCGCCGATCCCGCGCGCGTCATCATGATGCGCACGCCCGAAGGCGAACCCGCCCCCGATGTGCCCGATCCCTACTGGGACGGCGATGCGGGCTTCGTGCGCGT
>WFOX01000026.1 GCA_015487905.1 Mariprofundales bacterium | reverse complement strand
AGCGCTTCCTCATCCACACCGATGCGCGCAAGAAAGGGGAGCACAAGCTCAGCAAGGCGCGCATCGTCCGCGCGGCGCATGTGCCAGCCCGCAAGCCAGTCCAGCTTCTTCTGGTCAAAGCGCGCGTTCGCCTTGCCCACGCTCGCAAGGTCAAACAGGCGCTCCAGTTCCTGCATCGTGAAGGTTTCCTGATCGCCGTGCGACCAGCCAAGCCGCGCAAGGAAATTCACGATCGCCTCAGGAAGATACCCCTGCTCGCGGTATTCGGTGATGGCGGTGGCACCATGGCGCTTGCTCATCTTGGCGCCGTCGGGCCCGAGGATGAGCGGGATGTGCGCAAAGGCGGGCACCTGCCAGCCGAGCGCCTCATAGATCTGGATCTGGCGCGGCGTGTTGCTCAGATGATCGGCGCCGCGGATCACATGCGTGATCCCCATGTCGTGATCGTCCACGACGACGGCGAGGTTGTAGGTGGGTGTCCCGTCCGAGCGCACGAGGATGAGGTCATCCAGTTCGGCATTGGCGAAGGACACGCGCCCGAGCACGAGATCGTTCACGACCGTCTCACCCGCAAGCGGGGCCTTGAAGCGGATCACGAACGGGCGATCTTGGGGATGATCCTTGCGGTGGCGGCAGCGTCCATCATAGCGCGGTTTTTCGCCGCGGCGGCGCTGCTCCTCGCGCATCGCCTCCAGCTCCTCTTTCGTGCAATAGCAGCGATAGGCCTTGCCCTCGGCGAGCAACCGCTCGGCGATCTCCAGATGGCGCGCTGCACGCCGGCTTTGATAGACGGGCTCTTCATCCCAGGAAAGCCCAAGCCACGTAAGCCCCTCCAAAATCACCTGGATCGCCTCGGGTGTAGAGCGCTCGCGATCCGTATCCTCAATGCGCAAGAGAAACTTGCCGCCGTGGCGGCGCGCAAAGAGATAGTTGAACAAGGCCGTGCGGGCGCCGCCGATGTGCAGCATCCCGGTGGGACTCGGCGCAAAGCGCGTGCGCACACTCATCGCTTGCTCCTTTGGCATGGCGATCGGGGCCGCGCATGTTAGCGTGCGCGCGGCATTCCTGCC
Source organism: Mariprofundales bacterium (assembly GCA_015487905.1). Lineage (GTDB taxonomy): Bacteria > Pseudomonadota > Zetaproteobacteria > Mariprofundales > S012-25 > S012-25. The sequence continues at coordinate 4,765 of WFOX01000026.1, read as the reverse complement.
TGAGGAGCGAATGATGCGGGTGCTCGTGACCGGTGCGGCGGGCTTCATCGGCATGCATGTGGCCGAGCGATTGCTTGCGCGCGGCGATGAAGTCGTGGGATTGGATAACCTCAACCCCTACTACGATCCCGCGCTCAAGCGCGCGCGCCTGCAACGATTGCAAACCTATTCGCGCTTTCGCTTCGTGAAGCTGGATCTCGCCGATCGCGAAGGGATGGAGCGGCTGTTCGCCGAGGGAAACTTTGATGCAGTCGTGCATCTCGCCGCGCAAGCCGGCGTGCGCTACTCATTGGATCATCCCCATCCCTATGTGGACAGCAATGTGACGGGCTTTCTGCACATCTTGGAGGGCTGCCGCCATCATCCCGTGCGGCATCTCGTCTATGCCTCCACTTCCTCGGTTTATGGTCTCAACGGCAAGATGCCGTTTTCGGTGCACGACGCCGTCAATCATCCGATCTCGCTTTATGCCGCGACGAAGAAGGCCAATGAGCTTATGGCGCATGCCTATGCGCATCTTTTCGGTATTCCCACCACGGGCCTGCGCTTTTTCACGGTCTATGGCCCCTGGGGACGGCCGGATATGGCGCTTTTCAAGTTCACGAAGGCGATCTTGGAGGATCGGCCGATTGAGGTGTATAACCACGGCAACATGCAGCGCGACTTCACCTACATTGACGACATCGTGGAAGGTGTCGTGCGCGTGCTGGATCGCCCGCCTGCGCCCAATGAGGGCTGGGATCCCGAATCTCCGGATCCGGCGACAAGCCCTGCGCCCTGGCGGATTTACAACATCGGCGCCTCGCGTCCCGTGCGCCTTATGGATTTCATTGAGGCGCTGGAAGAGGCGCTTGGCAAGAAGGCCAAGAAGAAGCTTTTGCCGATGCAGCCTGGGGATGTGCCCGCAACCTGGGCCGATGTGTCCGATCTTGCGCGCGACTTCGGCTATGCGCCGCGGGTGTCGGTGAAGGAAGGCGTGCGCCGCTTCGTCGCCTGGTATCGCGACTACTACGGCGTGTAGCCGCACCTGCTTGCGCGCGCCCAGAGAGCCGCAAAGCATGCTGCATATGCGCGTGCCCGTTTGGCTCAAGCTTTGCATCAGCTTCGCTTTGCTTGCTTGGCTTGCCCATCTTTTGCCGCTGGATGCGCTGGCAGCGCGGCTTGCGCAGGCAAAGCCGCTGCCCGTTGCGGCGGCGATCGGGTTGCTTGCGTTTGCCTATGTGGCCGCAGGGATCCGTTGGGCATGGATCGCCGAAGGACTCGGCATCTCCGTGGATCGTGCGCGCAAGGTGCGGCTCGTGTTCGTGGGCATGTTCGCAAGCTTGTTTCTTCCTTCCACGATTGGTGGGGATGCCGTGCGTGCCGTGTTGCTCGCGCGGGGCCGCGAGGATGCGCGCCTGCGCGCTTGGGCCAGCGTCGTGCTGGATCGCGCCAATGGATTCATCGCCTTGGTGGCCCTAATCGGCGCGGCATGGCTTGCTGCGGGGCATGGCGCGGACTTGGTGGGATGGGGCCTTATGCTCGCGGCCTGCGTGGGTGCGCTTACGCCGCGCTGGCTGCGCCTTGTGCCGCGCCTTGGCGCTCTGCCGATCGCCACATTGCGCTTTCGCCGCGCATGGCTTGCCGCGCTTCCTGCATCGGCCTGCGTGCAGCTTGGCATCATTGCCGCGCACATGGCGCTCGGCAAAGCCGTGGGGCTTGCGCTGGCATGGCCGGATTGGGTGCTTGTGGTGGGGCTTGCAGGATTGGCTGCCGTGCTGCCGATCTCGCTCAACGGCCTGGGCGTGCGCGAAGCAAGCTATGTGGGGCTTGTGGGCTGGGCGGGCGGTGATACGACCGCTGCGGCTGCGATGGCCTTGCTGTGGCTGTTCGTGCTCGCAATCACCGCGCTCCCCGGAGGCTGGCTGCTATGGCAAAGCTCGCGCGCATCCTAACGCGCCCGCTCGTTTGGCTGCTGTTTGGAGGATTGCTTGCGCTTCTTTATGGCTATTGGCACACGCGGCTTCCCAAACGCTTCGTGCTCGTCGTGCATGTTCCAGAGGAAATCGTGGATGCGCGCAACGGCTGGCCCGCACAGCACGCATTGGATGCCTATACGCTTATGCGCAAGCTGGAAGATGCCGCCCAAGATGCGCACGTGGCGGCCGTGGTGCTGGACTTCACGGCGCTTGCGCATATCCCTCCCGCGCTCGTGGAAGAGCTTGCACCCACGCTGCGACGCCTGCGCGTGCGCAAGCCGGTGTTCGCCTATGCCGAGCGTTATCGCCAAAGCGCTTATGCGCTTGCCTTGGAAGCAAAAGAGATTTGGCTGCATCCGATGGGCATGGTGGATCTTTCCGGCGTGGCGCTTGTGCGCCCGTTCTTTGCAGAGGCCCTAAGCAAGCTTGGCATCCGGGCGATAGAGCTGCGCGGCGGGCGCTACAAAGCCGCCGCCGAAAGCCTCGTGCGAAGCCGCATGTCCAAGGCGGCCAAAGAAGAGGCGGCGCGGCTGGTGCAAGATTTGGCGCATTGGTTGGAGGTGCGGATTCGCAAGCGCGCGTCGCGATTTTCATGGCCGCGCTATCATGAAGCACTCGCAGAACACGGCGATTGGGCTGCGCTTGCGCGCACACTCGGGCTTGTGGATCGGCTGGGCACTTGGCAAGAAATGCTCAAAGAGGTGGCCTTGCAAGCCTCGGTGGATGTGGAAAGGGGATTCGTGGTCTTGTCGCGCTATCCCGGGCTTGAGCATGCCGAGCAAGGAGGCGCGATTGCGCTTGTGCGCGCAAGCGGCGTGATCGTCCGCGAGGCAAACGCGCCGGGATTGCTGGATGCGCGCATGCTTGCCGACACTCTTTTGCATCTTGCACATACATCCGAAGTGCGCGCCGTCGTGCTGCGATTGGATACGCCAGGCGGCGACGCCCTTGCTGCGGAGACCGTGCGCACGGCTCTATTGCGCTTGCAACGCGCAGGCAAACCCGTGGTCGTCTCCATGGGAAGCGTGTGTGCTTCCGGGGGATATTGGATCGCTGCGGCCGCGCAACGCATCGTGGCCCAACCCCACACCCTTACGGGATCCATCGGCGTGATCGGCGTGCTTTGGGATGCGAGCACGGCGCTGCATCGGCTCGGCGTGCGTTTTGACGGCTACACGAGCCACGACTGGCTGCACATGCCTGATCAGCCGCCTTCTGCTTCCATTCTGCGTGCATGGCGCAAGCGACTTGGCGCCATCTATGCGCGCTTTCTCCGCATCGTGGCTTCGGGCCGGAAACTGACGCTTTCCCAAGTGCGCGCGATCGCGGAGGGGCATGTCTGGACGGGCGCTGAGGCCCAACAGCGCGGATTGGTGGATCGGCTGGGAGGGCTGCGCACGGCGCTTACGGAGGCAGCGCGCATAGCCGGGCTCAAAGCGTGGCACATCAAGCCCATTTCGCTTGCTCCTTCGTGGTGGCAACGGTTGCAGGCATGGATGGCCGGCACATGGTTGGCCGCGCCTTTCACATGGCATGGGCCAAGCATTTGGGCATGGGAAACGGCGCAATGGGTGTGGTAGAGGTTTGCTGGCAGCGCACCCAGCTTGTGCGCGTGGTGGGGGATCTTGCGAGACTTCCGCGCGACACACGGCCGTTTATCGCCGTAGCTGGCGCTTCCAATGTCGGGAAATCCTCTCTTTTGGGCGCGCTTTTTGCGCGGCCCAAGCTTGTGCGCACCTCCAAAACGCCGGGATGCACGCGCGCCCTGCTGTTTTTTGAGGTTGATGCCCGGTTTTGGCTCGTGGACCTTCCCGGTTACGGCTTTGCGCGCGTATCCCATGCGGAACAAGCGCGCTGGCGCGCGCTTGTGGAAGGGGCCTTGCGCAGGCTTGCTCCGCGGCTCGTGCTCGTGCTCATGGACATTCGCCACGCGCCGAAGCCCACGGATTTGCAATTGATAGAATGGCTGGGCGCACAAGGGCTTCGCTGGTTGCCCGTGCTGACCAAGGCCGACAAGCTCGCACGCGGCCGCCAACATGTGCGTGCCCAAGAAGTCGCGCGCGCATTGGGCATCAAGCCTTTGCTCACTTCCAGTCGCACCGGCCAGGGCATTGCTGAGCTGCGCGCCGAGATGCTGCGCGAGATATTCGCGCAATAAAAAAGCGCCGCGGCTTTATGCCGCGGCGCCGAAGCACATCCCTGGCACCGACCTACTCTCCCACGGCGTGAAAAACCGCAGTACCATCGGCGCTGAGGGGCTTAGCTTCCGAGTTCGGAATGGGATCGGGCGTTTCCCCCTCGCTATGGGCACCAGGGAAAGAAAACTGGTGGTTGCGATGAATCCACGGAGCCTCCGAAGGCTTGATGTTGCATGGTCAAGCCTCACGGGCGATTAGTACCGGTCAGCTCCACGCGTTGCCGCGCTTCCACCTCCGGCCTATCAACCTCCTCATCTTGGAGGGCCCTTCAGGGAGCTTGAAGCTCCAGGGAGGACTCATCTTGGGGCGGGCTTCCCGCTTAGATGCTTTCAGCGGTTATCCCTTCCGCACGTGGCTACCCTGCGGTGCCGCTGGCGCGACAACAGGGACACCAGAGGTGCGTCCGTCCCGGTCCTCTCGTACTAGGGACAGCCCCCCTCAGTCCTCCAACGCCCGCGGTAGATAGGGACCGAACTGTCTCACGACGTTCTAAACCCAGCTCACGTACCGCTTTAATCGGCGAACAGCCGAACCCTTGGGACCTGCTCCAGCCCCAGGATGCGATGAGCCGACATCGAGGTGCCAAACCACGCCGTCGATGTGGACTCT
>WFOX01000025.1 GCA_015487905.1 Mariprofundales bacterium | reverse complement strand
TGAGAGCGGGATCTGCGGCATGGGCCGCTGCTGTGGCGATGTTGCGCAAAAAGCGTTCATAACCGAGCCGACGCACCGGCGTTTTGGCAAAGCGCGCGCGAAAGCCCGTTTCATCCAGCGCAAGCAGCTCCACAAGCGGCGGCAGCACGAGGTCTTCGCGCGCGCCGAGCGCGCTTTGCGCGCGCGATACCGTGCGCGCCTTGCGGTTCCAAGGACACACAAGTTGGCAGTCGTCGCAGCCGAAGACGCGGTTGCCAAGCCGCATGCGAATCCAGCGCGGCAGAAAGCCCTTGTGCTCAATCGTCCAATAGGAAAGGCAGCGCCGCGCATCCACAACACCCGGCGCAACGATCGCGCCCGTGGGACACACATCCAAGCAGCGCCGGCATGTGCCGCAATGGCGGGAGGCGGGGAGGCTGGGGGCAAGCTCGGCATCCAGCAGCACCTCGCCGAGCAGCAGCCACGATCCCCATTGGCGGGAGATCGTGAGCGTGTGCTTGCCACGCCAACCGATGCCGGCTTGCTCGGCAAGGAAGTTTTCGGCCACCGGCGCCGTATCTACATACACGCGCGCATCTTGGGTTGCGCCTGCGTGCAAAAGCCGCCTCGCAAGCGCCTTGAGTTTGCGCTTGATGATGTCGTGGTAGTCGCGGCCTTGCGCATAGGCGGCGATTTGCGCGCATGTGCGCGCGACCAGTGCTTCGGCGAGCGTATAGGGCGGCGGGGGATGGGGCAGCGCAAGCACGAGCATGGCGCGGGCGCGCGGCATGAGGGAGGCGGGGGCCAAAAGGCGGGCGACGCGCTCAGGGCGCGCCATCCAGCGCATGCCTGCATGGCGTTTGTGCGCAAGCCATGTGCGAATCCGCGCTTGCTCGGCGGCGGGAAGCACGGGCCGTGCAACACCCCAGCACGCAAAGCCGAGTTCTGCGGCCTCTTCGGCGATGATGCGGTATGCGGACGCCATACAAACGGGCTACCAGCGCCCGAGCGGGATGATGTCCTCTTCTGGATCGGGGCAGCGGGCCAAAAGCTCCTGGGCCGTGCGCCCAAGCTTGGGATGGCGCCAGTCGGGCCAAAGCTCAGCCATCGGCGCAAGTGCAAAGCGGCGCTCGGCAAGGCGCGGATGCGGCACGATCAACTCCGGCGGATCGTGGACCATCGTTTCTTCGTAGGCGAGCAGGTCCAGATCAATCGGCCGCGGACCCCAGCGCTGGGTATGGGCGGTGCGCGTGCGTCCAAGCCGGGCTTCTATGGCGAGCAAGGCGCGCAAAAGGGCGTGCGGCGTAAGCTCCGTTTCCACGAGCAATGCCGTGTTCCAAAACCACGGTTGATTCGGCTCACCGTGCGGGCGCGTGCGCAGCAACTGGGCTTTTTTCCGAACTCGCACATGCGGGGTTGCGGCCAAGGCCGCGCATGCTTTGGTAAAGCGCGCGCGCACATCGCCGAGGTTGCCGCCAAGCCCCACCACGGCGCGCGCGGCCATGCACGGCTATCCGCTTGGGGAAAGGATTTCGCGCACCTTGGCCGCGAAGGCTTCATAGCGAAAGGGCTTGGGCAGCACGCGCAGCGCGCGTCCCGGAAAGCGCTCCTCCAAATCCTCGGGATAGCCGGTCACGAACAAAATGCGATCCAAAATATCCGGGCGCACATGCTCCATGGAGTGGTAAATCTCATCGCCCGTGAACTTCGGCATGCGGATGTCCAAAAGCACGACATCATAGGCCTCGCCGTTCGTCGTAAGCTCAAACAGCCCTTGCACGGGATCGGCAAAGCCCTTGACCTCGGCTTCCCAGCCCTCTTCGCGCGCAAGGCGATGAAAGAAGGTGGAAAGGATGCCTTGCACGGTGGTTTCATCCTCAATGATGAGCGCGCGCTTGGTTGCCATTTCACCCCTCCTTGGCCTGGGGTTCGCGCATCTTAGTCGTTGCAGCAGGCGTGCGCCAAGCGCGCCGTGCAAGCGCCCCAAGCGGATCTATGCGCGCGCCGCGCAAGAATAGTCCCCAGTGCAGATGCGGCCCCGTGGCGCGTCCGGTTGCGCCCACGGTGCCGAGAATATCGCCCGCTTGCACATGCGCGCCTTGTTGCACGAACACCTCGGCGAGATGCATGAACACCGAGACCATGCCACCGCCATGCGCAAGGCATATGGCATTGCCGACGAGGTAGCCTTTGTGCAGCACGAGCACCACTGTTCCCGCAGCCGGCGCGCGAATCGGCGTGCCCAGAGGTGCCGCGATGTCCACGCCCGCATGCGGGCTGCGCGCTTCGCCGTTGACGATGCGGCGCGCGCCGAAGGGCGTGGAGATCACCCCTTGCACGGGTTGTTGCAGCAAAGGCGCAGGCCAGCCCTGCGCCATTTGCTGCGCACAGCCGCGCAGCATGCGCGCCTCACGCCGAATGCGCGCAAGCGTGGCTTTATCAAAGCGCGCCAAGCGCTGCGGCACCCGGATGCGCGAGATGCGAAAGCGGCGCTTTACCACATGAATGCTCTCGCGGCGCGTCTTCCCTTCCGTTTTCCAGATGAGCGCATAGCGACCGGGCCCCACGGCGAGATCCACGCCGATGAGGCCCTGCCAGCGGCACCGGCTCATGCGGCGCACGGGCCACGCCTTGCCGAAGGCGATGAGGCGGGGGCGCGTGCAAAGATGCGTGGTTTCCACAACGAGCAAATCGCCGGGGGCGGCCTCATGGGCACCGGCCAATGCCGGCAGGAGCGCAAACCACAAGAAAGCGCGTTTCATACGCGGCGCTTGGCCTCGGCCTCTATCGCGCCGTCGGCGAAGCGCACGCGGATGGCCTCAGGCGGAGCAAGCATCCCCGCGCGCGAAATCAGCGTGCCATCGGGGCGCTCCACGAGCGCATAGCCGCGCGCGAGCACGGCCTCGGGGCCGAGCGCGCGCAGTTGCGCCGCAAGCGCCTGCAAGCGCGCCCGATCGCG
>WFOX01000024.1 GCA_015487905.1 Mariprofundales bacterium | reverse complement strand
CCCTTCTCTTCAGCAAGCGCAAGGCCTTCCTCATAGCCGACGATGGCCATGCGCTTGGCGACTTCCTCGGTGAAGGCCACAGCCTCAGGCGAGCCATAGGGGATGCGCAGCATCGCCAAGGCTGAGCCAAGTCCAAGAAAGCCCATGCCGTGCCTGCGCTTGCGGAAGATTTCCTCGCGTTGCTTTTCCAGAGGAAGGCCGTTGATCTCCACGACATTGTCCAGCATGCGTGTGAAGACGCGCACGACCTCCTCAAACTCTTCCCAGTCAAAGTGCGCGTTTTCCGTAAACGGCGCGCGCACGAACTTGGTGAGATTCACGCTGCCCAACAGACACGCGCCATAGGGCGGCAGGGGCTGCTCGCCGCAGTTGTGCGCATGCAGGCCGTTTGCATCAAAGGCGTGCACTTGGGCGACCTGCACATCATAGACGGCCTCGGTGCCATCGGGCATGATGGCGGCGACGGTGGCGACAAAGCGCTCGCGCTTGAGTCGGCGACGGCAGCTTGCCAGCAACGCCTGCAACCGCGCCTGTTTGGCCGGATCGGCAAAGCCGATGCGCTCGGCAAAGCGCAGGATGTTCTCGCCGCTGATCACAAGCTCGTATTGCGCGCGCGTGGCATACCAAGCCCGGCCGCCGCGCCCGTCGGGAAGCAATGCCTGGCCTTCGGGCCTGCGCGCGTAGATGCGCGAGGCGATACCAAGCCGCAGCAGCATGCGCTGTGCGGCCTCCAGCAACGCGCGGTCGCTTTGCGCAAGCCGCACGGAGATGCCCTTGGCGGGTGAGCCTTGCACGGATCCGTCAGCCGTGAAAAGCCCGCGCAAGAAGCCCTCATAAAAGGCGCTGGAGGCGCGCTCCACTTGGGGCGTGATCGTCTTGCGCTCGGCACGCATGCCAAAGCGCCTGGCGAGCTTGAAAAGCGATGCGGACTTCATGCGCCACTCGCCGCGGCCTTTTACGGCATGAAAGCCTGCAAAGTCGCAGCGATGCGCAAGCGTGCGCGCGGCGGCCTCAAGCTCGGCGCGCAGCGCTCCCGCGGCACCTTGCGCGCCCACCGCCTGCGCATCCCAAACCGAAAGCACGGCCACGCCTTCAGCCTCCTTGAGCACGCCGTCGCCCACAAGCATGCCCAAAAGAAGCCCTTCCTCGCGCGTGCCCGCACCCGCCCAGGCGAGCCGCCCGTGATCGTGCAAGAGCACCTCGTCGCCGGGCGCAAGTGCCCCTGCGGGTGTCCAGGCCGTCTCCAGCCGCCAGCGCGTCTTGCGCACGACCTTGCGCACGAGATGGTCTTCCGTAAGCCGCAGCGCATAGCCCTCGCGCGTAATAAGGCGCACGACGGGCTTTTCGCCCGTAAAGAAGAAGCCCGTGGGCGCGGCATAGGGCCGGCCATCCACGATGGCCGCAAACGGCCGCCCGATAAGCTCGCGCACCTGGCGCGGGCCTTCGTCGGTTTGCACCCAGGTGTCGGCGGTTACGCAGGGGTTCGTCGCGCGGATCTCCTCGCACCACCAGTTGTTGTTCATCTCGTTGATCGCGTCAATGAGGATGAAGCCGGGCTCCGCATAGTCGTAGGTGGAGCTCATGATCACATCCCAAAGCCTTCTCGCCTTCACGCGCCGATAGACGCGACAGGCCACACGGCCCTCGTCGTCCATCGTCGCATATTCCGGCGGGTTCGGCACATGCCGCCAGACGATCTCGGCCTTCTCATCCTCCAGATCCAAGGGGGTGGCCGGAAACACAAGCGGCCATTCCTCGTCGTGTTTTACGGCTTCCACGAAGTCCTTGGTGATGAGCACGGAAAGATTGAACTGCCGGAGCCTGCCGTGCTCGCGTTTGGCGCGGATGAAGGCGAAGACATCGGGATGCGAGACATCAAAGGTCGCCATCTGCGCACCGCGCCGGCCGCCTGCGGATGAGATCGTGAAACACATCGCATCAAAGATGTCCATGAACGAAAGCGGGCCTGAGGTGTAGGCGCCCGCGCCCGAGACATAGGCACCCTTGGGCCGCAAGGTGGAAAACTCATAACCGATGCCGCAACCGGCCTTCAAGGTCAGCCCCGCCTCGTGCACCATGCGCAGAATCCCGTCCATGGAATCCGGGATCGTGCCTGAGACCGTGCAATTGATCGTGCTGGTTGCAGGCTTGTATTGCCAGGCGCCGGCATTGGACATGATGCGGCCTGCCGGAATCGCGCCGCGCTTGAGCGCCCAGAAGAATCGTTCAAACCAATGCTCCCGCTTCTCCGGCGCCTCAATCTCCGCCAGCGCGCGCGCCACGCGCCGATAGGTGTCTTCCAAGGTCTTGTCCACGGGCCGCCCGAACTGATCCTTGAGCCGATACTTTTTATCCCAAATGTCCTCGCTTGCGGGCTGGAGTGGAATGTCCAACGGCTGATCCTCACGCATCGGCACGACATTCTGCTTCATGACCTCTTCCCTCCTCTGGGATCGGGCACCCAACATGCCCAGCCCGAACTTTAGACCATCCGCCCCACGAGGGGCAACTAGATATTGTGTCTGATCGGGCGCGAAACAACCACATATTGTCCACAGCCCATCCACAGGGGGGCGGAAAAAGGCGTGCACGCAGGCCATGTGCGGGCTACGCTTGCTGCCCGCATGGCACCCACGAAGGAGAGGCGGTGATGGAGGAGGCGTGCGTGCGCACATGCTCGGGGCGGGTGTGCCGCGTGTTGAGTTCGTCTGTGGCGGCTTCGGATGCCGAGGCGTGGGAGATGCTGTTGCGCGCGCGTGGCCTTGAGGACGCAGATGCGCGTGCGGTGTTCTTGCAGCCTGCGCTTACGCACCTGCCCGATCCGGCGCGGCTTGCCGATGCCATGCGTGCCGCTGAGCGGATGGCGGCGGCGATCGCGCGCGGCGAGCGCATCCACATCTTCGGCGACTTTGACTGCGACGGCGTGGTCGGCACGGCGATGCTCGCCTCTGCCATCCGCGCCTTCGGCGGCCGGGCGAGCTGGAGCGTTGCCCATCGCACGCGCGACGGCCATGAAATCCCGCTTGCGGCCATCCAGCAGGCGGCGGAAGAAGGCGCGCGCGTGGGGATCTCGGTGGATCTGGGTTCCAGTTCGCATGAGGCCGCCGAGGCCGCGCGCGCGCTCGGCTTGGACTGGATCGTTTGCGATCATCATGAGTTTTCGCCGCCTGCGCCCCGCGCCTTTGCGTTCGTAAATCCCAAGCGCGCCGATGCGGGATCGTTTTCGCAGGAACCCCTTTGCGGCGCCGGCGTGGCCTTCTTGCTGCTCGTGCTGCTGCGCCGCGCACTCGTCGCGCAAGGGCGGGAGGAGGCGCGCGCCGTGCCGCTTTGGCCGTATCTACCGCATGCGGCGCTTGCGACTGTGGGCGATGTGATGCCGCTTGTGGGGGCGGCGCGCGTGCTGGTCGCGGCGGGGCTGGATGTGTTGCGTCGCCATCCGCCTGTTTGGGCCGTGGCGCTTGCACAAGTGGCGCGGCGACGCATTGAGGAGCTCTCAGCGCGCGATCTTGCCTTTCAGTTCGCGCCGCGCATCAACGCGGCGGGAAGGCTCGCCCATGCCGAGCGTGCCGTGCGGCTTCTGCTTGCCGAGGATGCGGATGAGGCGGCGCGGCTTGCCCAAGAGCTGGAGGCCCTCAACCAGAAACGCCGCCGGCTGGAAGAGACGCTTGCCAAGGAGATCGCCAAGGCGCTTGGTGATGGGGTGGCCGCCTTCGGCGAGGACTGGCACCCTGGGCTTGTGGGGTTGGCGGCCGGACGCATCGCGCGCACGCGCGGCCATCCCGTGGCCGTGGGCTATCCCGAGGCGGACGGCATTCGCATCTCGGTGCGCAGCCCCGAGGGCTGGCATGTGCGCAAGATGCTGGAGCGGTGCCGGGATCTGCTCGTGCGCTTCGGCGGCCATGCGCGCGCAGGCGGTGCCGTCGTGCGCCACGAGGCTTGGGACGATTTTCGCGCGCGCTTTGCGGAGCTCGTGCGCGCAGGGGGAGAGACCGAAACGCCCGCGCTCGTCGTGGATGCGGCCTTGCAGGCGGAGGCGGTCACCCCCTGGCTTGCGCGCCGGATGGAGGCCATGGAGCCGACAGGCGAGGGCAACCCGAAGCCGCTTTGGCTATTGCATGGCGCCGAAATCCTGGCGCGGCGCGAGATGGCGCGCGGGGCCTTGCGGCTTATTGTCGCGCCACGCACCGAGGTCGTGGCCTTCTCGGCAGAGGAGCTTGCGAAGCATCTCGTCCCTGGCGTGAGGCTACATCTTGTGGGCCGCGTGGAGCTCAACCGCTGGAATGGCAGCGAACGCGCCCAGTTCGTGCTGGAGGATGCGGCGCCCGTGGCCTAGCGTTGGGGGCATGCAAGGGCTGCGCGCGATCCTTTTGGATCTGGACGGCGTGCTCTATGTGGGCGATGCGCCGATCGCAGGTGCGAAGGAGGCGGTGCGGGCGCTGGCCGATGCGGGATTTCTGCTTGCCGGCATCACGAACACGACGACGAAGCCCGTGCGCGCGATCCGCGAAAAGCTCGCCCGCATGGGTTTTCCCGCGTTTCCGATCTACACGCCTGCGGCGCTTGCGCGCCGGCACATCGGCGCGCGGCGCGCCTGGCTCGTCGTGCGCGAGGCGCTCAAGGAGGACTTCGCGGGCGTGCGCGAGGACGCCGCGCAGCCCGAGGTGATCGTCATGGGCGATGTGGGCGGCGCGGGCTATGCGCCCGAGCTTGTGCAAACGATCTTCCGGCATGTCATGGACGGCGCCGAGCTTGTGGCACTGCACAAAAACCGCTTCTGGCAAACCGAAGAGGGGCTTGTGGCCGACCTCGGCGCTTGGGTTGCGGCTGTGGAATACGCCACAGGCAAGCAAGCGCTCGTGCTCGGCAAACCGAGCCGCGACTTCTTCCATGCGGCCTGCCGGGCGCTTGGGGCGGCGCCTTCGGAGACCCTCGTCGTCGGCGACGATGTG
>WFOX01000023.1 GCA_015487905.1 Mariprofundales bacterium | reverse complement strand
GGAGGATTGACGATGGCATTTGTGTTGGACCGGTTTTCCGAGACTTGGTGGCCTGACGTGCGCGAGGCGCTAATGCATCCGCGCACGCTGTTCGCAGGGCTTGAGCGCATCGCGTTTTACAAAGATCCGGTCATGTATTCGCTGACGATTTGCTTGCTTAGCAGCGTGATCGCGTTTCCGTTCATTGATGTTTCCGCAATGTTCTTCTTCCCCGTCTATGCAGGCATTTGGCTGGCCGTGCAATGGTTATGGTCTTCTTATCTTGCCCATGCAGCGCAACGGGCCGGAAGCTGGCTCACCACCGTGAATGCGTTTCAGCTCACTGCCTATGCCGGCACACCACTTATGTTCTTCGCGATCCCCTGGTTCAACATCGTCGCAGGCATCTGGGCGCTGTATCTTTGCTGGTTGGGCCTGGTGGAGTTCGCGAAGGTGCCGCCGAAAAAAGCGCTTTGGATCGTGGCCTTGCCGGGCGTGTTCGTTTGGCTGCCGCTTTTCGTGCTCGCTGCAAAGGTCTTTGCATTCCTTCCAAAGCTGCCTGCGATTCTCGGCGGCCAGCAGGGCGCCTAAAAGGCTTGGCCCGTGCCCAAATGCACGCGCCAGCGGCGCGTGCCAAGCCCATAGCCGAAGTCAAGCCGCAAGGTGCCATGCGCAAGCCAGCGCAGCGTCCAGCGCAGGCCCAGCCCGAGCGCACCCACGCCTTGCCAGCGCGCTTGCTTGACCCAAGCCCAATCCACGAAGCCGACCAGTTGCACATTCTCCGCCTTCGGCACGCGCCAGCGCGGCTCTAGGCTTGCCATGATCCATGCCTTTGCGGGCACTTCACCCGGGTAGTAGCCGCGCAAGCCCCGACCGCCTGATGGATCCAAATAGCCGAGGCGCGCAAGATCGCCGCGCCGTAGATGAAACTGCATGCGCACATTCAAGGTGTCTCCGCGCGCATCCATGGGCCAATATCGCGCCCACACCCCGGATAGCTCCTCCCAGCGGGTGCTTGTGCGTATCCAACGCGGCGTTGCGCGCAGGCGCAGCTCCGCACGCGCACCCTCTTGCCAATCCACATGCTCAAACACATCGCGCCAAACAACCCCCGCATCCAGCCCCCATGCGAGATACCCGTTTCGGCCCGTCTTTTGCTGCCGAAACATCCCCAAAGCAAGCTTAGGCCCCAGCTCCGGCGACTCCCCCCACGAGCGCACCAAGGCAACCGCAAGTGCCTCACTGCGCGCACCAGGCGCCGAACTGATCGTCCCCTCCACCCGCAAAGAAAGGTCGCTGGCCGCCAAGCGCCGCCAATAGTAGGCCAGACGGCCATCGCGCACGCGCTGCCAAGAAGAAAAGTTTGTGCCCGTGTAGTTGCGAACCTCCAAATGCGCCTCATGCGCAAGCCCGCGGACATTGTAATCGTGCACGGCAATGCCCAGCCAACTTGCGCCTGTGTCCTTGCGCGTGGCCGTGGGAAGGATCCACAGCGGCCAACGATCATGCACAACAATGCGCACTACGCCCTTGGCATCCGGCGCAACCACATGCACTTCGGAAAACACGCCCAGCGCAAGCAGCCGCTTTTCCGTGATGGTCACCCATTCCGGCCGCCAGCGATCGCCGACATGAAAGGGCAACTCGCGGCGCACGAGCGCTTCGCTGCTATAGCGAAGCCCCGCAATCTCCACGGCGCGGATGGTCGTCGCCTGCGCACACGAAGGCGCAAGCGCCATCAACGCGAGCAGGAAGAAGAAGGGCGCCAAATGCCTTGTTCGGTGATGATGGCGTCAATCAACGCACAGGGGGTCACATCAAACGCGGGATTGCGCACATGCTCGGCTTGGCTGATCCGCACGCGCTGCACGATGCCTTCCTCGTCCACGCCTTCCACCATGCAAAGCTCTTCTTTTGCGCGCATTTCAATCGGGATCGCTTCCCCATGCGGACAGTTATCATCCATCGTGCTTGTGGGCGCGGCCACATAAAAGGGGATGCCATGCGCCTGCGCAAGCACGGCGAGCATGTAGGTGCCGATCTTGTTGGCGACATCGCCGTTGCGCGCAATGCGATCCGCGCCCACGATCACGGCATCCACCTCGCCGGCCCGCATCAACGCCGCGGCGGCTGCATCCACTTGCAAGGTATGGGCGATGCCCTCCTGCGCGAGCTCCCAAACCGTAAGCCTGGCGCCTTGCCCGCGCGGCCGCGTTTCATTGACCCAAACATGCACTTGCTCGCCTTCCGCATGCAGCCGATAAATCCCTGCAAGCGCCGTGCCCCAATCCACGGCCGCAAGCCAGCCTGCATTGCAATGCGTAAGAATCCTGTTTCCTGCGCGCGCAAGCAACGCCGCTGCGTGCTCCCCGATGGCCTTGTGAGCCGCAACCTCCCGCTCCAGCCAAGCCATCGCGCGAGCGACGGGATCCTCGCGCGCCTGAAAGCCTGCATCCATCCAAGCCACGGCATGAAAGAGGTTCACGGCCGTGGGCCGCGTGCGCAAAAACCGCTGCTTCCATTTCTCCCATTGCGCGGGCATGTGCTGCCAGACAAGCGCAAGCCCAAGCGCGGCTGCGGCGCCAATCGTGGGTGCACCGCGCACGGACATCGTCTCAATCGCGCGCGCAACCTCCTCGGGATCGCGCGTATGCCGCAGCACAAACCGAAACGGCAGCGCGTTTTGATCTATCCAAACAACGGCTTGCTTCCGTGCATCCCAATCCACAGCGCGCAGGTGGCGGCCTTGCACCCTCACCGCGCGCGCAACCTCGCAATCACGGCATCCAGCTCCTCAGCGCGGCGAAAATGAAACTCCATGCGCCCCCCACGGCCAGGTTGCGCACGGATCACGACTTTCAAGCCGGTGAGGTGCGAAAGCTCCCGCGCCAAGGCCTCCAAGTCCGGATCGCGCGCCGATGCCTGGCCCTTGCGCGCCACCGCCCCTGCGCGCGCACGCTTGACCTCGCGCTCCATGCGCCTTGCCGTCCAGCCTTCGGCCACGGCGCGTTCAGCCAAGGTGCGCGCCGTCTCCGGCGCAAGCCCCACAAGCGCGCGCGCAAGCCCCGGCGCAAGCACCCCTTCCTCCACCAAGCGCTGCACGGATTCGGGAAGCTGCAACAAGCGCATCGTGTTCGTCACTTGCGCGCGCGAAATGCCCACGCGCTCCGCAATCTCTTGATGGGTGAGGCCGAACTCCTCATGCAAGCGCGCAAAGGCCCGCGCCGTCTCCATTGGTGTGAGCGCTTCGCGTTGCAGGTTTTCCACGAGCGCCAAATCCAAGGCTTCCAAATCGGAAAGCTCGCGCACCACGGCCGGGATTTCGGGAAGCCCCGCTTTTTGCGCAGCCCGCCAGCGCCGTTCGCCGGCCACAAGCTCGTAGCCGCCTTCGCGGGGGCGCACGAGCACCGGCGCAAGAACGCCATGGCGGCGCACGGAACGCACGAGGTCTTCCAACTCTTCGGCATCAAAGCGCGTGCGAGGCTGATAGGGGTTGGGACGAATCAATGAGATCGGGATCATCTTTGCTGCTTCCATCCACTCCGGCGCCGGCGCATCTCCCAAAAGCGCCTCCAATCCCCGTCCGAGACCACGACGCGAACGGCTCATGCTCGCTCTCCTTCTATCCGAGCTAGAACTTCCGCTGCCGCCTCCAGATAGGCGACGGCGCCTGCGGAGCGCGCATCGTAGTGCAGCACCGGAAGCCCGTGGCTTGGGGCTTCTGAGATGCGCACATTGCGCGGGATCACGCTGCGCAACGCCTGCGCACCGAAGTAGCGCCGCACCTCTTCCTCTACCTCTTGGCTCAAACGATTGCGGCGATCCACCATCGTGAGCAACACGCCGAGCAACTGCAAGCGGGGATTGAGGCGCGCCCGCACGCGCCGAATCGTGTCAATCAGCTGCGCCAGGCCTTCCAAGGCGAAAAACTCCGCCTGCAAGGGCACGAACACGGCATCGGCGGCCACAAGCGCATTGATGGTGAGAAGATTGAGCGATGGCGGGCAATCCACAAATACGACATCAAAGGGCCTGCCCTCATAGCGCGCGCAAGCCTGCTCAAGCCGCCGCTCCTTTTCCTCCAAATCCAGCAACTCCACGCTCGTGCCCGCAAGCGCTACCGTGGAGGGAACCAAGGAAAGCCCCTCTATCTGCGTGGGGCGCACGGCCTCGGCAAGCGCGGCCTCTCCCAAAAGCACCTCGCCGATGCTGGGGCCGTCTTCTTTGCGCTTGTCCATGCCCAAGCCCGTGGAGGCGTTGCCTTGCGGATCTATATCCACGAGCAACACCTCGCGATCCAGCGCGGCCAGCGAAGCGGCTAGATTGATGGCCGTGGTGGTTTTGCCCACCCCGCCTTTTTGATTGGCCACCGCCACCACATAGCCGAGCTTGGGATGTTTCACGTGAAACCTCCGCGTTGCCACACGCGCACCCGCATCCCCTCCACGCGCACATCCTCTACAAGACGCCACTCCGGCTGCGCTTGCGGCTCTTGGGTGCTCGGCACCACGAGCACGGCGCGGCCGCTAGGCTGAAGGTGCCGCGCTCCCCAAGCAAGCAAATGCGCTTCAGGCCCCACCGCCCGCGCCACGAGCACATCGGCGCCAATGGGCAGCACATGCGCAATGTCCGCAGCGATGACCTCAGCCCGAAGCGCAAGCGTGCGCACGAGATGGCGCAAAAACTCCGCGCGCTTGGCGCGCCGCTCCACGAACACACCAGAAAGCCCAGGCCTTGCAAGCAGCAACGGCACGCCCGGAATGCCATTGCCTGAGCCAACATCCAATAGCTTCCCCTGAGCGGGCATCCAGCGCAACAGGGCAAGCGAAGGCCTTGCAAGCCGCGTCAAAAAGGCTTCGGGCGTGCGCGCACCTGTAAGATTAAGCGCGCGCGCAAAGCGCGCCACCTCCTTTGCATAGCGAACGAGTTGCTCCTCTAGCGCTTGCACGCGCGCAAGTGCAAAAGCAAGGCCGAAATCGCAGCAGGCGTCACCCCAGGCAGTCGCATGGCTTGGCCGACCGTGCGCGGGCGCGCGGCCTGCAACCGCTCCCGACTTTCGTGACTGAGTCCCTTGATGCGGCCATAATCCAAATCCTCAGGGATTTCCCATGCCTCCATGCGACGGAAGCGCTCCACTTCCTCGCGTTGCTTTTCCAGGTATCCCGCATAATGCACGAGGGAGGCAAGCGCGCGCTGCACCCAACGGTCTTCCGGAAGATCCACGAGCATAAGCGCGCGCCAGGCGCCCACCTCGGGCCGATGCGCGTAATCCACAAGCCGCACGGGCTGCGTCGGCACAGGCAACCCCTGCCTTGCAAGCCGCTCGCGCGTGGCCGCATCCGGGCGGAGACGATACGCCTGCACCTTCTCCCAAGCGCGCTCAAAGCGCTCGCGACGGGCAAGATAGCGCGCTTTGCGCTCTTCGTCGTAAAGCCCAAGCCTCAACGCGTGCTCGCCAAGGCGCAGCCAAGCATTGTCCTCGCGCAGCTCCAAGCGGAACTCCGCGCGCGCCGTGAGCATCCGATAGGGCTCGGTCACGCCGCGCGTGGTGAGATCGTCCACGAGCACGCCGATATAGGCGAGATCGCGCGTAGGCACCCACTTTTCCAAATCCAATGCCACGGCTGCGGCGTTGATGCCGGCGACAAGCCCTTGCGCCGCGGCCTCTTCGTAGCCCGTGGTGCCGTTGATTTGCCCGGCATGAAACAGCCTGGGAATGCGCTTCGTCTCCAGGGTGGGGAACAGCTCGGTGGGATCCACATAGGTGTATTCAATCGCATAACCAGGCCGAATGATGCGCGCATCCTCAAGCCCCGGGATGGAGCGGATGAACTCCCATTGCACCTCAATCGGCAGCGAAGTGGAAAGCCCATTGGGATACACCTCGGCATGATCCCTTCCTTCCGGCTCCAAAAACACCT
>WFOX01000022.1 GCA_015487905.1 Mariprofundales bacterium | reverse complement strand
CCCGTGATCGTGCCGCCCGTGCCCACACCGGCCACGATCGCATCCACCTCGCCGCCCGTGTCGCGCCAGATCTCCTCGGCGGTCGTTTTGCGATGGATCTCGGGATTGGCCGGATTCTCAAACTGCTGCGGCATGAACACATCGTCGCGCGACTCCGCAATCTCATAGGCCTTGTCAATCGCGCCCTTCATGCCAAGCTCAGCAGGCGTGAGCACAAGCTCCGCGCCGAGAACGCGCAAGAGCTTTCTGCGCTCTATGCTCATGCTCTCGGGCATCGTGAGGATGCAGCGATACCCTTTCGCGCGCGCGACAAAGGCAAGCGCAATCCCTGTGTTGCCGCTCGTCGGCTCCAGGATCACGCCGCCGGGCTTGAGGCGCCCATCGCGCTCGGCGGCCTCCACCATCGCGACACCGATGCGATCCTTGACCGAGTTCAATGGATTGAAGAACTCCAGCTTAGCCACGATCTCGGCATCCACATCGCGCGCGATGCGGTTGAGCCGCACAAGCGGCGTGCCGCCGATCGTTTGCGTGATGTTCTCCGCAATGCTCATTATACGCTTCCTTTGATGTATTTATCGCTAAATCACACTTTCAGGACGAACTTTAGCCCGCAATCACGCTTTGTTCAATGGGCTCCACATGCACGCCCTGGTCTTGCAGCCAGGCTATGGCCTTCTCCAGCGTGTCCTCATCTGCTTCCAGTTCCAGGGCGACGAGCGCCTTGTCCTCCTTGATCTCGGCCGTGCGGATGTTGACGACGAGCGCATCAAAGGTCTTGATGAGCTTCCAGATCATCGGCTTTTGCACATGCTCGGGGCCGAAGGTGAGCCAGGCGCGCAGCTTCACGCCGCACCCCCGGCGATCGCAGGCACGATGGAGATCTCGTCGCCGTCTTTGACGGGCGTGTCCTTCCCTTCCAAGAAGCGCACATCTTCGTCATTGACATAGATGTTCACGAAGCGGCGGATCTCGCCCTGCTCGTCGCAGATGCGCTCCTTGATGCCCGGATGCTTGGCCTCCAGCGCATCAATGGCCTCGGCGACGGTTTTGGCCTCCACCTGCACTTCGTCGGCGCCGCCGGTCAGGCGTCGCAGCGGGGTCGGAATGCGCACGGTCACGGACATGGCTTGCTCCTTTTTCGTGGGATGTCAGGCCGCCTTGCGGCGCGCCTTGAGGGTTTCGTAAAGCGCATCAAACGCCTTCAGGTTCGGCTCAATCACGGGCGGGGCGGCAAGCGTTCCCTCCACGGCCTCCAAGGTTTTGAGGCCGTTGCCCGTGATGCAAAGCACAACCGAGGCATCCTTCGGGATGCGGCCGCTTGCGATGAGGCGCTTGGCGGTCGCCACGGTCCCACCGCCTGCGGTTTCGGTGAAGATGCCTTCGGTTTCGGCCAAAAGCCGCATGCCCTCCACGATCTCCTCATCGCTTACGGCTTCGGCCCAGCCGCCTGTTTCGCGGATCGCGCGCACGGCGTAAAAGCCGTCCGCCGGATCGCCGATGGCGAGGCTTTTGGCGATCGTCTTGGGTTCGGCCACGGGGCGGATGATCTCGCGGCCCTTCTGCACGGCCTCGGCGATCGGCCCGCAGCCTGCGGCCTGCGCGCCATACAGCTTCGTGCCCGCATCCTCGACGAGGCCCAGCTTCACGAACTCGCGAATGGCCTTGTGCACCTTGGTGAGCAAGGAACCTGACGCCATCGGCACGACGATGTGCTCAGGCGCGCGCCAGCCGAGCTGCTCCATGATCTCAAAGGCAAGCGTCTTGGAGCCTTCGGCATAGAACGGGCGGATGTTCACATTCACGAAGGCCCAGCCGTAGCGGCCCGCGATCTCCGAGCAAAGCCGGTTCACCTTGTCATAAGGCCCCGAGATGCCGACGACATGCGCGCCATAGATCGCCGCTCCCAAGACCTTGCCGCGCTCCAGATCG
Organism: Mariprofundales bacterium; assembly: GCA_015487905.1. GTDB lineage: Bacteria > Pseudomonadota > Zetaproteobacteria > Mariprofundales > S012-25 > S012-25. Next base: position 1,067 of record WFOX01000022.1, on the reverse strand, counting down.
TGCGGGATGAAGACGAAGGCGTCCATGCCCGCGGCGGCGGCGTTCGCGGCGACCGAGCCGGCCAGGTTGCCCGTGGAGGCGCAGGCCGCCGTGTCAAAGCCGAACTCCAAGGCCTTGGACAGCGCCACCGACACGACGCGGTCCTTGAACGACAGCGTGGGATGGCACACGGCATCGTTTTTCACATAGACCTCGCGCACGCCCAGCGCCTTGGCAAGCCGCTCGGCATACACAAGCGGCGTAAAGCCGTTTTGCACGCCCACCTTTGGCTCGCCGTCAATCGGCAACAGCTCCCGGTAGCGCCACATGCTCGGCGCGCGCTGGGTGATCTTCTCGCGCGAGATGCGCGCGGCGATCCAGTCGTAGTCGTAAACGACCTCCAAGGGGCCGAAGCAGAACTCGCAGACATGGATGGGCTCAATCGGGTATTCGTGGCCGCATTCACGGCATCTGAGCGCCCGCGCAGGGCCGGTTCGCTTCTCGGAAGACATCCTTGCTCGCTCCTTTGCACGGCGTTCGCGCATCCGGCCCCAATGAAAAAGCCCCGCATCTCAGGCGGGGCTGCAGGCGCATCGTTGCCGCGCACCAAGCGCGCAAGAACTCGCCCGCAACCCGCGCCTCATCGTTCCCCTAGCCGGGGCAGGCATTGGCACCGGACGCCGGAAATCTTCGTTCCGGCCGGTTGCCGCGGCTTCACAGGGCCTGGACCCTCCACCGCTCTGGATGAAGCCGGATTGCGCGTAGCCGCGAAGCATGCCTGTGCTGAGCCGTTTGCGCAAGCACCATCCTTACAAGCACCGCCGCTTTTCTGTGTGCCAGAGCAGGCAGCCCTGTGGGGATGGGCTGCGCGCAATCACGAGCCGAAACGGCACCATCGCGCCGGCATCGCCTGCGCCAAAGCGCACATCGCCGATCTCTACACGGCGCGCATCCTCATGCAGCACGACCGCAAAGCGCGCAAACCAGCGATAGAAGCGCACAAGAGGCAGCTCGGGAAGCCTTTGCCAATCGGGCTTGGCCAGCGCGCGCCAATGAAGCCTTGCAGCGGGCGCAAGGCCCGGTGGCGT
>WFOX01000021.1 GCA_015487905.1 Mariprofundales bacterium | reverse complement strand
TCTTCCTCGCGCATGGCCGACTCGCGCACGATGTTGCCCGCTCCCCAGCGCACCTTGCCGTGGTAGATCTCGTCCAGATCGGAAAGATCGGCCGCCACCCCCACATCCACGACCGCAAGCTGCGCGCCGATTTCGCGCGCAAGCACATTGATCGCGGCACCACCGCTTGCGAAGTTGCGCACCATTTGCGCCGTGACCTCCTGCGGCCAGGCCGACACGCCTTCGGCTACAACCTCGTGATCGCCTGCAAAGACCACGATCGCAGGACGAAGCCTCCCAGGCACGGGATCGCCGAAACGCGCCGCAAACCAGCAGGCAAGATCCTCCAGCTTCCCCAACGACCCCGGGGGTTTGGTCAGGCGTGCCTGCCGCGCCCGCGCCTTCTGCTCCGCTGCAAGATCAATCTCCATCGGCATCGCCATCTCCCTCCGCAATCGGAATCACATGCCCGGCCACGACGAGTTCCACGCGCGCAGCACAGGCCGCCAGGCGCTGATTGACAACCCCCAACGCATCGCAAAAGGCGCGCCCCAATGGATCCGTAGGGACCAAGCTCCAGCCCACCTCGTTGCTCACGAACACGGCGCGCCCTGGGGCATGCGCCACCACCGCCAGCAACTCGGCAAGCGCCCGTTCCCAGTTTTGGCCATCCAGTAAGAGATTGGCAAGCCACACGGAGATGCAATCCACGAGCAACAGCCGATCCGCGCGCGCGAAAAAGCGCACGGCGCGGGCAAGCGCAAACGGCGCTTCTACAGATAGCCATGCGCGCGGGCGCGTGCGCCGATGACGGGCGATGCGCGCCGCCCATTCCGGATCGCGTCCGTCATTGCGGCTTGTGGCGATGTGCACGATCTCGCCTGCATGTCTGCGGGCAAGCGCATGCGCGCGTTGGGTCTTGCCGCTGCGTATCCCGCCCAAAACGAGCTGAAGCTCCATCTCAAGCGCGCTGCAAGCGCATGGCAAGCGCGCGCGCTGCGGCTGCGGGATCAGAGGCGCGCAGAATCGGGCGGCCCACGACGAGATAATCCGCACCCGCTTGCACGGCTTGCTCGGGTGTCGCCGTGCGCGCTTGATCGTCGCGCGCCGTGCCCTCCCAGCGCACGCCCGGGGTCACGATCAAAAAGTCCTTGCCGAAGCGCGCACGCACGGCCGCCGCCTCGCGCGCGCTGCACACAACCCCCGCAAGCCCCGCCTCATACGCGGCCTGCGCCCGGGCAAGCACCTTTTGCTGCACATCGCCCTCTTCGCTTGTGAGCACCGTCACCGCAATCACGCGCATCTTGGGAAACGCCTCAGCCGCCTCGGCCGCCGCGCGCATCATCGCCATGCCGCCTGCTGCATGGACATTCGTAAGCGCGGCCCCTGTGCGCCCCGCTGCGCGCACGGCGCTCGCCACGGTATTGGGAATATCGTGAAACTTGAGATCCAAAAACACGGGCCGGATCTGCGTAAGCTCGCGCACAAGCTGCGGCCCCTCGCTCACAAACAGCTCAAGCCCCACCTTGAACATCGTCACCCAAGGAGCGCAGGCGTGCGCAAGCGCAAGCGCCTTGTGTGCATCCGGCACATCCAACGCCAACATCAACCCTGCGCGCACGCCTCCTCCTCCAACGGCCGCATCGTGCCCCAAGCATGGCATTGCGGACAGCGCCAGCGCACCTCGCGCACCTCCACGCCGCATTCGCTGCAACGCCAATCCGGCGCCTGTGCGCGCCAACGCCGTGCAAACGCGCCGTCTTCGTCCTCGCGCGTGGCCGCAAGCAAACGCAACCATCCGCGCAGGCTTTTGGGACGAAAGCCCCAAGCCTTGGCATCGCGTCGGGCATCCGCCGGCGGCTCGTGCTCCAACCAAGCGAGCACCCAATCCTCCTGCGCCTCATTGTTTTTTACGCACGCGCCCAACCAGTTGCGCACCTCTTGGCGGATCTCCTCCTCCCCTGTGCGGGCAAGCTCGGCCAGCGCCACGGCCAAGGTCTGCGGCGCGTGCGCCCGCCAGTCTTGCAAGCTTGTTGCAAGCGACGCCTTTTCGCGGCCGGCAAGCAGCAGCCGCAACCGCACAAGCCGCGCAAGCGCGCAGCTTGCATCCACCTTGAGCGCTTCTTGTGCAAGCGCCTGGGCTCTTTCATGCGCATCGCGGCCCAGCGCTTCCCATGCCTTTTGCGCAAGCAAATAGGCGCGATGGCGCGAGGCGTCTTCATTCGTGATGCGTTGCCAGCGATCCAAAAGCTTGAGCGCTTCATCCCACTCGCCTGCGTCCTCGCGGATGCGCAAGCAAGCCTCCACAGCCGGCGCGTAATCGGGCCGCATTTGCAACACGCGCTCGTATTGACGCAGGGCGCGATCAAAAAAGCCGCCTTTGTGAAAGTCTTGAGCAAGCGCCCAAGCGGCCCGGAAACGCTGCTCTTCGTCCAAATCGGGGCGCGCAAGCAGGTTCTGGTGGATGCGCACGGCGCGCATGTATTCGCCGCGGGCGCGAAACATCTCGCCAAGCGCCATGTAGATCTCCGCGGCATCGCCGTGCATGCGCGCGGCCTCAATGAAGGCGCGCAAGGCGCGATCGGGCGCATCCGCAAGCAAATAGTTGATGCCAAGCAGCAGCGGCCGCATGGATGAGGCACGCTGCTGTTCGTCCTCATGCGGTTTTTCCTTGTCCTCTTCCTCGCCTGCGCGCACAAACAGCGCGATGAGCACGACGACGGCAAACAGCAGCAGGCCGAGCAGAAACAGCGTCATGGATCGTCTTGCAAGGGAAGGTTGCGAAGGTTCTCCAGCTCCTTGCGCATGCGCGCGTTTTCTTCACGCAGGCGCGCGATTTCGCGCTTGTGCTTGCGCCGCGGGAAGTTCATCGCAAGCACGCCGCCTGCAAAGCCCAGCAAAAACGCCACCAGCACCGGTGCATACAAGGGCGTGCGCAGTCCGACGCCGAACAGGCGCAAAAAAACGCCGGCCGCATTATCCGCCGCAAACTTGGCCGCAAGCGCTGCGACCACGACGACGACGAGCGCATTGCGCCAGTTCAAGGGCCTAGCGTTCCCCTTTGCCGTTCACGCGCTTGAGCAACTCCTTGCTCGGCCGAAAGTGCGGCACGCGGCGCGCAGGCACGAGCACCTCTTCGCCCGTTTTCGGGTTGCGTGCGCGGCGGGGTCTACGCGCCTTCGCCGTAAAGACGCCAAGCCCGCGCAGCTCCACGCGCTCACCGCGCGCAAGGGCCTCGGCGATGGATTGAAAGATGATGTTCACCACGGCCTCGGCCTCTGCACGCACAAGCCCCGTGTGCGCTTTGGCCACGCGTTCAATCAGCTCGGACTTCTTCATCGCACCCCTTCCTCCTCTTTGGCGCCGCCCAACGCCCGCTTGAGCGCAAGCGCAAGCGGCGATGGCAACGAAGAAGACTCGCGCGCAAGACGCTCCATCGTCTCGCGCGTGAGCGCGCGTTCGTGCGCGCGCACCGAAAGGATGACGCGCCTGCGCTTTTTCTCCGCCTGCAACACGCGCGCTTCCAGCTCCTCGCCCACCGCATAGCTGCGCCCACGCGGAAGCTCCCGGCGCGGCACGAAGCCTGTGACCCCTGGTGCAAGCTCCAACACGAGCCCGTCTTCGCGCACCTCTTTCACAACGCCTTTGACCGCGCTTCCCTTCGGTGCGCGCGCAAGAAACAGTTCCAGCGGGTCATCCTGCAACTGCTTGACGCCAAGCGAGATGCGCTCGCGCGCGACATCCACGCCAAGCACCACACACTCCAGCTCCTCGCCGACCTCTATGCGCGCCAAGGCCTCTTCCGGGGACTCCGTCCACGAAAGATCGTTGGCATGCACAAGCCCGTCCAACTCCTCGCCCACGCGCACGAACACGCCGAAGTCCGTCTTCGTGCGCACCGTGCCTTTGACCCGCGATCCCACGGGATGCTCAGCAAGCCACGCCTCCCAAGGATTGGGTTGCACGGCCTTGAGGCTTAGACGCATCCTGCGCGCCTCTTCCTGCACCTCCAGCACCTCGGCCTCCACCTCGTCACCCTCGGCGAGCACCTCGCTCGGCCGCGGCGGCTTGCGCGTCCAAGCAAGCTCGGTGCGCGGCACGAAACCGTCCAACCCCGGCTCCAACTCCACGATGGCGCCCTGCTCCAAGAGCTTCACCACGCGCCCCTTCACGCGCGCGCCCACGGGATAGCGCGCCTGCGCCCCCTGCCAAGGATCCGGCTCCAGCGCCTTCATGGACACCTTCACGCGCCCTTCTTCGGGTGCAAGCTCTATGATCTCGGCCTCCACCTCTTGACCGCGGCGCAGCACCTCGCGCGGATGCGCGATGCGCCGATAGGTGATCTCCGAGGCGGGCAAAAACGCCTCCACAAATGGCGCCAACTCCACAAACGCCCCGGCCTGCACGACGCGCACGACGCGCCCCTTCACGCGCGCACCAACCTCTGCTTCCGCAAAGAAGCGCTGCTGGGCTTCTTCGCGCTCCTTGGCCAGCAAGCGTTTGCGCGAAACCACCACGCCCTCGGGGCGCTTGGACATCTCCACGACCAGCGCCTTGAACCTGTGCCCCACGATCTTCTTGGGGCGCGGCGCTTCCAAATCCGCCTCCGACCAAGGAAGAAACGCGCGCAAAGGCCCAATGCGGCCGACGAAGCCGCCCTTGACCTGCTCGCGCATCTCCACCTCCACGGGCCGCTCCGCCTGCATGTGCGCTCGCAACTCTTCCCAAAGCCGCTGTTTTGCCGCCTCCAGCACCGAAAGCCGCAATGGCCGGCTGCTTAGCACGAGCGCCTCTACGGTGTCGCCCACGCGCGGGCGCCCAAGCCCTGCGGCCTCAAACTCGGCAAGCGGAATCGGCACCTCGCTTTTCGCGCCCACATCTAAAAGCGCTGCGCGCCCATCCGTGCCGACGATTTCGGCCGTGATGCGCGCACCGCGCACAAGCTCCGGCGGCATCGCCGCCTCTTCCAGCAAGCGCGCGAACTCGTTTTCTTCAGGCGAAGCGCCCTGCGCCTCGTCCTCTTGCGCCCGCTCTTCGGGCTTTGCATGAGGCTGCGGGTTGGGGGTTGCGTGCTTGTCATCCATCGTGCTCATCCTCCGTTGCCTTGCACATGCGCGCAATCAAGCCGCGGCGCGCAAGAATCGCAAGCATGCGATCCACGACCTCATCGGGCCGCAAGGTCGTGGAATCAATGACCACGGCATCGGGCGCTTTGGCAAGCGGCGCAATCGCGCGTCCCGTATCTGCGGCGTCGCGCGCGCGCATGTCCTCCAACACTTCCTCAAGCTCCACTTCCTCGCCAAGCTCGCGCAACTGCGCCCAACGCCTGCGCGCGCGCTCGCGCAACGATGCCGTGAGAAAGAACTTCGCCTCCGCATCCGGCAACACAACTGTGCCCACATCGCGACCGTCGGCCACGCATCCTCGTTCTGCAAGCCGCCGCTGCAAGGGGAGCAACGCCTCGCGCACGGCCGGTATGCGCGCCACACGCGAGGCCATGCGCCCTGTGGCCTCCGCGCGCAGCTCCTTCGGGCTTACGGAAAAGCCCTCCAGCGCAAGCGCATCCCCTTGCCAATAGGCGCGGCGCGCGATTTCGCGTGCGGCTGTGGCAGCCGCCTCTTCGTCGTCGGCGCTTTGCCCGGCTGTGCGCAGCCAAAGCGCCGTCATGCGATAGAGCACGCCCGTATCCAAAAGCGGCAATCCCAACGCCTGCGCGAGCAGGCGCGCCGCCGTGCCCTTGCCGGCGCCACTTGGCCCATCAATGGCGATGCGCAATCGCCCGCGCGCCCTCCAGCTCACGCATCCTCCCAGCGCACTTGCATGCCGATGGCCTGAGCAAGCTCCACGAAGCTGGGAAAGCTGGTGGCGATTTCCGCCGCATGCCGAATGCGCACCGGAGCGCTTGCGCGCTGGGCGGCCACGGCAAGCGCCATCGCGATGCGATGATCGTGCTGTGCATCTAGCTCCACGCCCCCTTGCAGGGTGCGCACGCCTTCAATGCGCACCCCATCTGCGCGCTCCTGCACGCGCGCGCCCATTTTGGCAAGGTTTTCGGCCATCACGGCGATGCGATCGGATTCTTTCACGCGCAGCTCCGCCGCCCCGCGAAGCTCAAATACGCCTTCGGCCAGCGCCGCCACGACAAACAGCACCGGAAACTCGTCAATCGCATCGGGCACCTCGGCCTCGTGCACCACCACCCCTTTGAGCTGCGGCACGCTTTCCACGACGAAGTCGGCCACAGGCTCCTCACCCAGCAAGCGCCGCCGATCCTCTGTCATCTCCGCGCCCATGCGCGCAAGGATGCGCCGCCAGCCGTCGCGGCGCGGATTCGTCCCCACCTCTACAAGCTCCACGCGGGAGCCTGGCACGAGCAGCGCCGCCGCCGCCAAAAACGCGGCCGAAGAGGGATCGGCCGGCACCACGAGCGGCATCACGGGCGCCTGCAACGCGCCCTTGGGATGCAACTGCACGCGCCTTCCTTCGCGGACGATGGGTTGGCTGAACACGGGCAACATGCGCTCGGTGTGATCGCGCGTGGGCCGCACCTCTTCCACGATCGTCGTGCCCTCGGCGAACAGCCCGGCCAGCAAAATCGCCGACTTCACCTGCGCGCTCGGCACTTCAGGCCGATGCGTGATCGCGGCCAAAGGCCTGCGCCCCTCAATCACAAGCGGCAAATGCTCATCCCCCTCGGGAAAGCGCGCGCCCATCTCCGCAAGCGGCCTGGTGACGCGCCGCATCGGCCGCCGCCGCAAGGAAGCATCGCCGTCTACGCGCGCGGCGAAGGGCTGTCCGGCCAAAATCCCCAAAAGCAAGCGCGCGCAAGTGCCGGAGTTGCCCGCATCCAGCACCGCCGAAGGCGCCTGCAACCGCATGCCCGTGCCGAGCACGCGCAGCCGCGTTTTGTCCTCACTCTCCCAGATCACCTTTGCGCCGAGTGCTTCCATGATGCGCGCCGTGGCCAGCGTGTCCGCAGCCGGCAAAAAGCCCTCAATGCGCGTTTCTCCCGCAGCCAGCGCCGCAAGCATCACGGCGCGATGCGAAATGGACTTATCGCCCGGCACGCGCACGCGGCCGGCAAGCGGCGCTTGCGCGGGGCCTGCAAGAAGGGTCTCAGGCACGGCGCTCCCCCTGCGTGGCCAACCAAGCATCGCGCGCTTGCTTGGCATGGCGGAACATCGCCTCCAAACGCGCCGCATCGCGCGCGGCCACGGCTTCACGCATCGCGTCCAGCTCCATACGCAGCCGATCCAAGGCCTCTGTGAGCGCGTCGGCATTGGCAATCGCGATGTCGCGCCACATCTCCGGCGAGGAGCTCGCAATGCGCGTGAAGTCGCGAAACCCTGCGCCTGCGAACGCAAACGGCTCTTCGTTGCCGGCAAGCGAGACAATGGCATTGACAAGCGCATACGCGGCAAGGTGCGGCAGATGCGACACGCGCGCAAAGAGCCGATCGTGGGTGTCCGGATCCAACACGGCGATGCGCGCGCCAAGCGCGCGCCAAAAGCCCTCCACGCTGCGCAATGCCCACGGCTCGCATTGCACAGGCGTAAGCACACACGGACGATCCACAAACAAATCCGCACGCGCGGCCTGGGGGCCTGAGCGCTCGGAGCCCGCAATCGGATGCGCCGCCACAAATCGCCTCGCATGCGCACCCAAATGCCGATGCGCCACCTCCACGGCCAGGCGCTTCGTGCTGCCGGCATCGGTCATGCAGGCATCGGCGCGCAGATGCGGCGCCATCGCCGCAAAGACCTCCTCATAGGCAAGCATCGGCACCGCCACAACGATGAGATCCGCCTGGGCCGCGATCTCTTGCAGGCTTGCCGCCGCATCCACGGCGCCGCGTGCTTGCGCTTCACGCACCGTCTTTGCGCTGCGCGCGCAGCCGAGCACCTGCCGCACAAGGCCTGCGCGCTTGGCCGCAAGCCCGATGGAAGCGCCGATCATGCCCACGCCCACAAGGCCGAGCGTCCGCACGAGGCAGTCCTGCTCGTTCATCGCCGCAGCACGCTAGCCGCCTGCGCCCTCATGGGCGAGTGCTGCGCCGAACAGGCGCTGGAACTCGTCCTCGCGCAAAAGCCGCGGCTCGCCAAGCCCCGCGGCCGCCAAGGCGCGGAACACGGCCTCGGCCTCGGCGCGCGCAAGCGGCTGGGTGGCAAAGCGCCAAGTGGGAAGGCGCATCGCGCGCCGCTCGTAGCGATAGGCAAGCCCTGTGGCGGCAAGCCTTTTCGCCTGCTCGCGCGCATAGGCGTCCAAATAAAACCTTCCCAGCGCCACGCGATAGGCGCGCTTGCCTTGAGGTGCGCGCACCTCCACGGCCACGGCATCCACGCCCTTCTTGCGCCAGGCGGCGGCGGCTTTGCGCGCCTCCTTTTCGCTCGCAAACAGCCGCGGATCGTCAAAGGCATGCACCTCCACGATCTCCTCGCGCACGATCACGATCGGCGCAAACCCAAGCGCCTGCAAACGCGCGCGCATCGCTTCCGCCCCTTTCTTCCACACAAACCGATGCGTTACCACGCGCCAATGCGCAGGCGCCTGCCGTGCACCAGGCGGAATCGGCACGCGCACGACGGAAACATCCGGCGGCGCTGGCGGATGCCATGCCCACCATGCAAGTCCCGCCGCCGCCGCCACGGCAAGCCAAGACACAAGACGACTCAAAGCCCCGCCTCCTCGGCGATGCGGCCGATCCCCTCCAAGGTGAGCTCGGGCACGATGGGCGCAGGCTCTGCAAGCAATGCGGCGATCATGCGCGCGCGCCCGCCTGTGAGCACAAGCGGCGCATGGCTCCCAAGGGCCTCGCGCATGCGCGCCACCAATCCCTCCAGCGCGCACGCCGTGCCGAGCACCACGCCCACGCGCAGGCTCTCCTCGGTCGTGCGCCCAAGCGCATCAGCAGGCGGCGCAAGCCGCGCGCCCACGAGCCTGGCCGTGCCCTCGGCCAGCGCGCGCATCTGCATCGCAAGCCCCGGCAAAATCGCGCCGCCTGCATAGGCCCC
>WFOX01000020.1 GCA_015487905.1 Mariprofundales bacterium | reverse complement strand
TGCCCAAGGTGGGCACGGTCGCGGGCTGCTATGTGCAGGACGGTGTTGCGCGGCGCAACGCCCATGTGCGCGTGCTGCGCGAAGGCACCGTCGTCTATGAAGGCAAGGTGGCCTCGCTCAAGCGCTTCAAGGAGGATGTGGGCGAGGTGCGTGCGGGCTACGAATGCGGCGTGGGGATTGAGAACTTCAACGATGTGAAGGTCGGCGATGTGTTGGAGTTCTTCGTGATTGAGGAAGTCGCGCCGAGCCTGGATTGATCCATGCGCCACAGTCGCGAGCGCTTGCAACGCCGCCTGGCAGAAATGATCTCGCTTTGGCTTGCGCGCGAAGGGGCGGAGATCGCCCCTTTGCTTTCGCTTACGCGCCTGGAAGTGCGCGGCGGCGAGGAGGTGCGTGCATTCGTGCATGCGCCGGATGCGGATCGGGAAGAGGTGGTGCATCGCTTGCAGGCGCAAGCACCGCGGCTGCGGCAAAGCCTCGTGCGCAGGCTGCGCATCGCGCGCATTCCGCGGCTGCGGTTCGTCTGGGACGAGGACTTTGAACGCGCCGAGCGCGTGAGCGCGCGCATCATCCGCCGTCGCAGGGAGCAGGCATGATCGGCGACAAGGACTGGCACGAGGCGATCGCGCGCTTGCGCGGCGCCGAGCGCATCGCCATCACCACGCACCGCTCGCCCGATCCTGATGGTGTAGGCTCGGAGCTTGCGCTTGCGCATGCGCTAAAGGCGCTTGGCAAATCCGTGCAAATCGCCAACCGCGACGGCGTTCCGCGCGCCTGCCTGCACCTTCCGGGGGCGGATACGGTGGCGCGCGATCCCGAGCCGCTTGCCGAGGCCGAGCTCATCGTCGTTTGCGATGCCTCCGATCTCGGTCGGCTCGGCTGGGATGAGAGCATCTTTGCGGACAAAACGATCCTCAACCTGGATCATCACGCGACGAACGCGCGCTTCGGCACGGCCAATCTCGTGGATCCCGGCTATCCCGCCACGGGCGCCTTGGTTTACGACCTCTTGCGGCGCATGGAGGCGCCGATTCCACGGGCGGCGGCCAAGGCGCTTTATGCGGCGTTGCTTGCCGATACGAACGGCTTTCGCGTGCGCGCCGATGCGCGCGTGCATACGCTTGCGGCGGAGCTTGTGCGGCTTGGCGCCGATCCCGAAGAGGCCGCGCGTGCGCTCTTTGAAAAGCGCCCCGAGGCCGTGCGGCTTTGGAGCCGCGTGCTCGGCGCGATGGAGATGCGCGATGGCGGCCGCTCGGTGTGGCTCGTGGCGCGTCCCGAGGACTTCGCGGCCGCAGGCGCCGATGCCGAGGATCTGGAAGGGCTTGTGAATGAAGCGCTTGCGATTGCCGGTGTAGAGGTGGCCGTGCTGTTCAAGCCCGCTGAGGAGGGCTGGAAGGTGTCGCTTCGCAGTTGGCGCGCGAATGTCGGGGCGCTGGCCGAGCGCTTCGGCGGCGGCGGCCATGTGCGTGCAGCGGGGTGCCTTGTGCGCATGCCGCTTGAGGAGGCGCTTGCGCGCCTGCAAGCGGAGGTGTCCGCACTGCTTGCCCGATGAGTGTCTCCGGCGTCGTCTTTCTGGACAAGCCCGAGGGCTGGACTTCGCGCCGCGCCGTGGATGAGGTGGCGGCCTTGTATGCCGAGGGCAGCAAGCCGCCCAAGGCCGGGCACACGGGCACCTTGGATCCGCTTGCCACGGGGATGCTGCCCATTTTGCTCGGCGAGGCGACGCGGCTTGCCAGCCTCGGGGCGGAGGCCGACAAGCGCTATCGCTTCTCGGTGGATTTCTCCATTGCCACCGACACCCTGGATCGCGAGGGCAAGGTGCTTGCGCGCCACGAGGTTGCAGGGCTTTCGCAGGAGGCGATTGCCGCGGCGGCGCAAGCGATGCTGGGCGAGCAGGAGCAGGTGCCGCCGGCGTTTTCGGCCGTGCGCATGCAGGGAAAGCGCGCCTATGAGCTTGCGCGCGCGGGCAAGCCCGTGCGCCTGCGGCCCCGGCGCGTCGTGATCCATGAGCTTGTGCTGCGCGCCTGGCACCCACCCGTGGCGGAGCTGGAATGCCTGTGCAGCAAGGGCACCTTCGTGCGCGCAATCGCGCGCGATCTCGGCGCGAAACTCGGTGTGGGCGGCACGATCACCGCCTTGCGGCGGCTGTCCACGGGCGGCTGGCCGGAAACGATCATGCGTCCCTGGGAAGAAATCCGCGCCCATCCCGCGCGGCATCTTCTGCCCGTGGAGGTTTGGGTGTCTCCTCTGCCGCGCATCGTGCTTGGTGAGGATGCGGCCCGGCGGCTGGTGCTCGGCCAGCGGTTGGCGGGTTTGCCGGGCGAGGCGGGCCTGCATGCGGTCTTCGTGCGCGAGCGCTTCGTTGGCCTTGCCCAGCGCGATGCGCGCGGCGTGGTGCATCCAAGGCTCGTGCTCGCCTCGGCGCGGGCCGCGCTGCTCGGCGCGTGAGCGCGCGCACCGAGGCGCTGCGCGCGCTCGTTTCCGTGCTTGCGCGCAGGC
>WFOX01000019.1 GCA_015487905.1 Mariprofundales bacterium | reverse complement strand
GCGGCTTCCGATCGTGTTTCCCGTGCATCCGCGCACGCGGGGAAGGCTGGAGGCGTTCGGGCTGTCCTTTTCCGAGCGCGTGCATTGCCTGCCACCCTTGGGCTTTCGGGAATCGCTCTGGTTCTGGAAGGATGCGCGCTTCGTGTTGACCGATAGCGGCGGATTGCAGGAGGAGACGACGGCGCTGGGGGTGCCCTGCATCACGCTGCGCGAAAACACCGAGCGTCCCATCACCTGCGAACTCGGCACGAATCGCCTCGTGGGGCGCGATCCTGACAAGATCCTTGCCGCGGTAGAGGATGCGATGAATGGATGCTGGCCCAAGGGAAAGCGCCCGCCGCTTTGGGATGGCAGGGCGGCTGAGCGGATCGTGAAGGTATTGCAAACATGGAAGTAGAGGCGCGAAAGGCGGAGCACCGCGAGGCATTGCCGGCAGTGATTGAGTTTCTGGGTGCGCGCATGCATCCGTGGACGATGGAACAAACCGTGCGCGAAATCTTCCGGCGCATGGATGCGGGGCTTTTCACGCAGCATGTGGTCGTGAATGTGGCCAAGCTCGTGAACATGCGCAGCGATGTTGCGCTCAGGGAAAGCGTGGAGAGTTGTGACATCATCAACATTGACGGCATGGGCGTGGTCTGGGGCGCGAGGCTGCTTGGCCATCATGTGCCCGAGCGGGTCGCGGGCATTGATCTGTTCTTCCGCTTGCTGGAGGAGGCCGAGAAGCGGGGCGAGCCCGTATTTTTTCTCGGGGCCAGGGAGGAGGTGGTGCAGGAGGCCGTGCGCCGGTTGCAGGTGCGTTATCCGCGGTTGAAGATTGCAGGCTGGCATCACGGCTATTTTTGGGACGATGAAGAGGCCGTGGTGCGCAAGATCGCAGCCTCGGGCGCGACGATGCTGTTCGTCGCCATCACTTCGCCCAAGAAGGAGCAGTTCATTCATCGCTGGCGGGATCGGCTGGGCGTGAGGTTCGCGATGGGTGTCGGCGGCACCTTTGATGTCGTGGCTGGCAAGGTGCGCCGCGCGCCCGTGTGGATGCAGCGGGCGGGATTGGAGTGGTTCTTTCGCCTTTTGCAGGAGCCGCGCCGCATGTGGCGGCGTTATCTCGTGACCAATGCGAAGTTCACGACGCTCTTGTTGAAGGCTAGACTGGAGCAGGCGTTTTCTCACGGAAACCCTGGATAAGGGGCGGGATGGTGCCTTCAGGAGTTGCGCGCAAGCACCACTTCTGGCTCGCGCTCGGGCAGCGGCTGGGCGATGCCGCGTGGGTGTTTGTGCTTGTGCCGCTGTTGTGCGCGGCGTTGGGCGTGCCCTATGGCCGCATCTACCAAGTGATGGCCGTCTTGGGCGCGTTGCTCACCTGGGCGGCGATGGACGCCGTGGACGCCTACCGCCCTTGGCGCGGCGCAAGCCTCTGGCAGGAGGCGCGCACGATCCTCGCGGGCTGGCTGTTCGTCGCAGGCGCGCTGCTGGCGATCGCCTGGGCGATGAAGGCGACGCACATGTTTTCGCGGCGCGTCGTTGGTGCCTGGTTCGTGCTCGCGCCGCTCGGCCTTGTCGCCTTGCACATCGCCGAGCGGCTTTTTTTGCGCGCATTGCGCCGCCGCGGGCGCAACACGCGCACGGCGATCATCGTGGGCGCGGGCGATCTCGGCAGGCAGGTCGCAGCCCGCATTCTCGAGAGCGACTGGATGGGCATTCGCCTGCTCGGCTTCTTTGATGACGACAAGCGCAAGCAAGGAAAGCACATCCTCGGCGTGCCCGTGCTCGGCACGGCCAGGGAAGCGGTCGCGTTCGTGAAGGAGAAGGGCGTGGATCAGGTGTATCTCGCATTGCCCTTGCGGGCGGAAGCGCGCATGCGCGAGGTCTTTGACGCCTTGCAGGACACGACGGCCTCTGTCTATTGGGTGCCCGACCTCTTCATCTTTGAGCTGATGGGCGCGCGCGAGCAGGACCTTGCCGGCATTCCGGTCTTTGCGCTTTGCGAAACGCCGTTCTACGG
>WFOX01000018.1 GCA_015487905.1 Mariprofundales bacterium | reverse complement strand
GGGCCTGTGAAGCAGGTGGATGTGTATCAGCTCGGCGATCGCGTGCGCATCGTGGCGCGTTTGCGCGAGCGCGCGCAGGTGACGGCGTTTCAATCCGGCAATGCGGCCACGATCAGCTTCGTGCCGGAGGGACTTGCGCTTGCGCGCCGCGGCGAGACGGGCGCGCGGCCCTCGCCTTATCGCGGGCAGAAGGTGTCGTTCAACTTCAAGGACATTGACATTCGCAATGCATTGGCGCTCATCGCTGAAATGAGCGGGCTTAACATCATCATGTCCGACGATGTGAAGGGCACGCTCACGATGCGGCTTGAGAATGTGCCTTGGGATCAGGCGCTGGATCTCATTTTGGCGGCCAAAGGCTTGGGCAAGGAGCAGATCGGCAATGTCGTGCGCATCGCGCCGCTTGAGGTGATCCGCGCCGATGCCGAGGCCAAGCGCAAGGCGCAGGAATCGGCTGAGGAGGCTGAGCCGCTTTACACCGAGTTCATTCAGCTCAGCTATGCCTCGGTCAATGATGTGAAGAAGATTTTGGAAGGCGGCTCGTTGCAACAAGGCGGGCAAAAATCCGGCGAGGCCGGTGCGGCGAAGAAGAAAAAGGGGTTGAAGCTGCTTTCCAAGCGCGGCTCCATCTTGCTGGATGAACGCAGCAATGCGCTCATCATCACGGATACGCGCGAGCGGCTAGACAACATCAAGCGCATCATCAAGTGGCTGGATCGCCCGATGCAGCAGGTGCTGATTGAGGCGCGCATCGTGGAGGCGTCCGAGGACTTCTCGCGCGATCTCGGCGTGCAATGGAGCGGCACCTACAACGACGCGACGCGCCAGTTCACGCATCAGCTCACGGGCGCGCTTGGCGGCGGCGTGGTCGTGGATGTGCCCGCGCAAGGCCCCGTGTTCGGGTTGGGCTATCGCTTGGGGACGCTCTCCGGCGTGCTCAACCTCGGGCTTACGCTTACGGCCGCCGAGTCCGAAGGGAAAGCCAAGGTGCTTTCCAATCCGCGCATCCTCACGAGCAACCTGCAAGAGGCGATCATTGAGCAGGACATTCAGATCCCCTATGCGACGACGACCTTCTCAGGCGGCGTGCCGACCGTTTCCACGCAGTTGCAAAGTGCCAAGCTCACCTTGAAGGTGAAGCCGCAGATCACGGCGGAGCGCTCCATCATCATGGACCTGGAGATCCATCGCGATCAACCGCGCGCGAATACGCTTGTGCCGAACGGCCAGCCGATCTTGGAGAAGAAGCAGCTCAAGACGAAGTTGCTCGTGCAAAACGGCGAGACCGTCGTGCTTGGTGGGATTTACACGCAGCAGACCACGAATGCGGTGACGGGCGTGCCGATTTTGAGCAAGATCCCGCTGCTTGGAGCGCTCTTTCGTCGGCACCTAAAGAGCAACAAGCGCAACGAGCTGCTCGTGTTCATCACGCCCACGATCGTGGAAGGGGGCGTGCGCAAGACGGCTGCGCGGGACTAGGCCGGTTGGCGCGCGCGCGGCACATCGCCCTCGTGGGGCTGATGGGGGCGGGCAAGAGCACCTTAGGAAAGCGCTTGGCGAAGAAGCTCGGCCGCCCCTTTTGCGATTTGGATGAAGTGATCGTGGCGCGTGCAGGCAAGCCCATTCCCGCCATCTTTGCCGAGGATGGCGAGGCCGCCTTTCGGGAGATGGAGGCTCAGGCGCTTGCCGAGGCGCTCGCAAACCCAAAGCCGCTTGTGATCGCCACAGGCGGCGGTGTCGTGGAGCGTGCGGACAACCGCGCGCGCTTGCGAAAACAAGCCTTCGTCGTCTGGCTGGATGCGCCGCCGGAGGTGCTGGCCGCGCGCATAGCCGGTGATCGCAATCGGCCGTTGCTTGCAGGGGAAGATCCCTTTGCGCGCATGCGCATGCTGGATCGCAGAAGGCGGGCTTGGTATGCCGAGGTGGCCGATCTGCGTGTATCCACGGAGGATTTCCCGCCGGATGCGCTTGTTGCGCGCCTGATGCAGGCATGGGCCATGCAGGACGCAGAAGAGGAGGGATAAAGGTGCATACGCGGTTGCGTGTGGAGCTTGGTGCGCGCAGCTATTGGATTCACATTGCGCCTGGGGGGCTTGCCAAGATCGGCGCGGCGATGACGGAGACCTTTGGTGCGGCCAAGCGCACGCTTGTGGTCACGAATGAAGTCGTCGCGCCGCTTTATTTGGATTGCGTGCTCGGCTCGCTGCAAGAGGCGGGATGGGAGGCGCATGCCTGCGTGCTGCCGGATGGCGAGCAGGAAAAAACCGTCCAGCGCTGGGGCGAGGTGATAGATGCGCTCATGGAGCTGCGGCTTGCGCGCGATGAGCCGCTCGTGGCGCTGGGCGGCGGCGTGATCGGCGATCTCGCCGGCTTTGCGGCTGCAACCTATCGGCGCGGTATCCCCTATGTGCAGGTGCCCACAACCCTGCTTGCGCAGGTGGATTCCAGCGTGGGTGGCAAAACGGCCGTCAATCATCCGCTGGGCAAAAACATGATCGGCGCGTTTCACCAGCCACAGCTCGTGTGGATGGATCCACGCACGCTAAGAACCCTGCCTGCGCGCGAGCTGCGCGCGGGATTCGCTGAGGTCGTGAAATACGGCTTGATCCGCGATGCGGCGTTGTTTGCGTGGCTGGAGCAGCACGCGGAAGAGGTGCTTGGGCTTGCGGATGAAGCGCTCGTGCATGCGATTGCGGCCTCGTGCCGCAACAAGGCCGAAATCGTGGCGCGCGATGAGCGGGAGGCGGGGGAGCGCGCGCTGCTCAATCTCGGGCACACCTTTGGCCATGCGCTAGAGCGGCTTGTGGGCTATGGCCAATGGCTGCACGGCGAGGCCGTGGCCGTGGGCATGCGCATGGCGGCGCGGCTTTCGCGCCTGCTCGGCCTTTGCGATGAAGAGCCTGAAAAAAGGCTTTGCGCGTTGCTGGAACGCGCAGGGCTGCCGCTTGTTGCGCCGCGCTTTGCTTGGGAGGCATGGCGCGAGGCGATGGGCCACGACAAAAAAGCGCAAGGCACGCGCCTGCGCTTCGTGCTTCTGCGCGGCATCGGCAAGGCGTTCGTGGAGGATGCGGTGCCGGAGGATGCCGTGCGCCGGGTCGTGGAGGAGCTATCGCGAGCGTAGGTTTTGGCTTAGCCGCGGCCCATGATGATGAAGGCGATCACAAGCGCATACAGCGCAATCGTCTCCACGAGCGCAAAGCCGATCCAGGCGTATTTGGCGATGGTTTTCTCGGCCTCAGGCTGGCGCGCCACGGCTTCAATGAGCTTCGCGAAAATCAGCCCAATCCCCACGCCGGCGCCCGCCATGCCCGCGGCGGCAAGCCCCATGCCAAGCGGCACCATCGCAGCAGCATCCATCCTCTTCCTCCCCGTCAGTGCCCGCCTGCGAGCGCATCATTCACATACACGCAGGCAAGCACCGTAAAAATGTAGGCCTGCAAAACGCAGATGGCGATCTCCATACCAATCTGCACGATACCAAAGCCCGAGGGAAGCCAGGCAAGCCACCAAGGCGCGGCCAGCGAAAGCGCGGCGATCACGCCGAGCACCATGTGCCCGGCGGTCATGTTCGCAAAAAGCCGCAGCGCGAGCGTGATGGGTCTAGCCAGAAACGAGATCGCCTCAATCGGCACCACAAGCGGCAGCATCCACAAGGGCACGCCGCGCGGCGCAAAGAGATGCACGAAGCGCCAGCGATGGCGCGCGAAGAGGATGCCAAGCACCACCGCGAACACGCCGATGGCAAGCGCGCCTGTGGTGACGATCTGCGCATGCGGCGCAAAGGCAGCAGGCACAAGCCCCACGAGGTTGCCCGCAAGCACGAAGCAAAACAGCGCAAAGAACCACG
>WFOX01000017.1 GCA_015487905.1 Mariprofundales bacterium | reverse complement strand
GTGCTGCGCGCCATCGCCGAGCTTACGATCCGCGAGGGGGATGAGGCCCCATGAACCACGCCGTTGCCTTCGGGCTGCCCGCCGCTTGGGTGGCCGTGGGGATTCTTTTGGGTGTGTATGCGCTCGTGATGTTGGAGCGCTTCAACCGCGCCGTGCTCGCATTGCTCGGCGCAGGCCTCATGATCCTGCTTGGCGTGATCACGCAACAAGAGGCGATCCATGGCATTGACTTCAACACGATCGGGCTTTTGGTCGGCATGATGGTGATCGTGTCCATCACGCAGAAGACGGGCGTGTTTGAATATGTCGCGATTGTCGCCGCCAAGGCCGTGCGCGGCCATCCCGTGGGTGTCATGTTCATGCTCTCCACGGTCACGGCGGTGTTTTCGGCCTTTTTGGACAATGTGACGACCGTGCTGCTCATCGTGCCCGTGACGCTGCTGATTGCCGATGCCTTGCAGGTGCGGCCCTATCCGTATCTGTTTGCCGAGATCCTTGCCTCCAACATCGGCGGCACGGCGACGCTTATCGGCGATCCGCCCAACATCATGATCGGCTCGCAGGCGCACCTTTCGTTTTACGACTTTCTCGTCAATCTCACGCCGATCGTGATCCCGATCTTTCTTTTCACCGCCGCGCTCATCTGGCTCATGTTTCGGCGCGATTTCGTGGCCGAAGAGGAGCGCCGGCGGCTCGTGATGGAGTTCAACGAGCGCGAGGCGATCCGCGATCCCGTGCTGCTCAAAAAGTCCCTCACCGTGCTTGCAGGCGTGATCGCGGGCTTTACGGTCGCGCACGCCGTGCACCTGGAGCCGGCGACGATCGCGCTCTTTGGCGCCGCCGTGCTTTTGCTCTGGCGTGATTTTGCAAAGGATTTGGAAGCGCAGGATCATGCGTTTCATGAAACCTTCGGCGAGGTGGAGTGGACGACGATCTTCTTCTTCGTGGGGCTTTTTGTGGTCGTGGCGGGTGTGGAGCATGTGGGCGTGATTGATTGGCTGGCTGAAAAGACCTTGGCGCTCACAGGCGGCGACTTTGCGAAAACCGCAGCGGCGATTTTGTGGGTCTCAGCCATTGCCTCGGCGGTCATTGACAACATTCCGTTTGTCGCCACGATGATCCCGCTCATCCACGACATGGCGCCGGCCTTCGGCGGCGAGGAAGCGATCCGCCCCTTGTGGTGGGCGCTTGCGCTCGGGGCGTGCTTGGGCGGCAATGGCTCGCTCATCGGCGCGTCCGCCAACATCATCGTCGCGGGCTTTGCGCAGCGCGCTGGCCATCCGATCACCTTCCTCACCTTCACGAAGCACGCCTTCGGCCTCATGCTGCTCTCCATTGCCATCGCCCACGCTTACCTCGTTTGGCGCTATCTGGGGTAGGCCTTGGGCTACGAATGGATGCTCGCGCGCCGCTATCTGCGCTCCCGGCGGCAGGGGCGTTTCATTTCGTTCGTGGCCTGGACGAGCGCGCTGGGGATTGCGCTGGGGGTGGCGACGCTTATCGTCGTGCTGTCCGTGATGCACGGCGCGGCCGTGGAGATCCGCGACAAAATCCTCGGTTTTTCCTCGCACATTGATGTGCAAGGCCCGGGCGAACTCCTATATGGCTGGCGGGGATGGCTTGCGCGCATAGAAAAGGCGCCTGGGATCGTGCGCGCAGCACCCTATCTGCAAGCGCAGGTGCTGCTCGCCTCAGGCGAGCTTGCGCGCGGCGCGATCCTAAAAGGCATTGATCCCGCGCGCGAATCCGCGCTTGCTGCGCACATCGTCAAGGGGCGCTTCGTGCGCCCCGATGACGGTTTTGCCGTCGTGATCGGCGATGCGCTTGCGCATCGGCTTGCGCTTACGGTGGGCGATCGCATCACCGTGATCACGCCGAAGGCGGGGGTGAGCCCAGGGGGCCTTGCGCCGCGCGCGCGCGCCTTTCGCATCGTTGGCATCTTTGACTCGGGTTTTTACGAATACGATGTGGGGCTTGTGCTCGCGCCGCTTTCTGCCGTGCAGCGGCTTTTGCGCGCAGGCGATGCGATCACGGGCATTGAGGTCTTCGTGCGCCATCGCGATGCCGCCCCGCGCATCGCAAAGCAACTGGAAAAACGCTTGCCGCTGGGCGCGTGGGTGCAGGATTGGACGCGCAGGCATCGCGCCTTCTTCAAGGCGCTGCGCACCGAGCGCGTCGCCATGGGCGTGATCCTCTTTATGATCGTGCTCGTGGCCGTGTTTCATCTCGTTTCCTCGCTCGTCATGGTCGTGATGGAACGCCGGCGTGAGATCGCCGTGCTCAAAACGATCGGCGCCACGAACGCCGAGATTCGCCGCGTGTTTCTTTACATGGCCGCGTTGCTTGCAGGCGGCGGCACCATAGCCGGCGGCATCCTGGGACTGTTGCTCGCCTGGAAGCTGGAGGCGATCCTGCAAGCGTTGGAGCGCGCGCTCGGCGTTTCGTTCGTCTCCGGCGAGGTCTACTATATTGACCATGTGCCCTCGGTCGTGGATCCGGTGGCGGTGGCTTGGATCTTGGCGGCGAGCTTCGCGCTTGGGCTGCTGAGCGCCGTGTATCCAGCGCGGCAGGCCGCGCGCGTGCCGCCGGCTGAGGCATTGCGCGTGGAATAGGGGAAGGGATATGGCAAAGCGCAAAACGCGGGCGGAGGAGATCCGCAGGCTGCACACGAAGGCCAAAGAGGCGTTGCTCGCGGGCAAGCTCAAAGAAGCGCGCAAGGCGCTGGAAGAGCTGCATGCGCTCACGCCGGAGGATTTGCGCATATGGACGCGGCTTGCCGAGGTCAAGGCCAAGATGGGCGATGCAAAGGGAGCTGTGCGCGATTATGTGGCCGTGGCTCATCGTTATGCCGAGCAGGGGCTTGTTGCGCAAGCGATTGCGATCAACAAGGTGATCCTGCGCTTGGATCCCGAAAACGACGAGGTCAAAAAGCGCCTGGCTGAGCTTGCGCGCGAGCGCGGCGACGACTGGGCGCTCGCTTCGCTCTCACCATTGGACAAGCCCCCCACGGGTGCAGGCAGCCCCGCACGCGCAAGAGAGGCGCTGGAGCGCGCGCCTTTGCTTTCGGGGCTTTCGGGCGAGGAGCTGGAGGAGTTCGTGGATGCGCTCCGGCTTGTGCGCGTGCCTGCGCAATCCGTGATCTACGAGGAAGGCTCACCAGGGGAAGAGCTTTACCTCATCGGCATGGGGCGCGTGCGGCTGGAACTGAAAACGCCGGATGGCAAGCGGCGCGTCTTTGCGCACCTCGTAGAAGGCGATTTCTTCGGCGAGCGCGCCTTTTTGGCGCGGCGGCCGCATGAGGACGCGGCCGTGGCCGAAACCGACTGCGATCTGCTCGTCATAGATCGCAACACCTTTGACGCCTGGGTTGCGCGCCATCCGCAGATCGCAGGGGTCGTGGAGGACTTCTATCGCCGCCGCGTGCTCGCAAGGCTGCTTGCGCTGACCCCGCTTTTTGCGGGCGTGCCGCCGGAGGCGCGCATAGATCTGGCCAAGCGCTTTCGCTTGCGCGTCTTTCCCGAAGGGGCCGAGATCGTGCGCGAGGGCGAGCGCGGCACGAGCTTCTTTCTCGTGCGCTCAGGTGTCGTGGAAGTCTGGACGAGCGATTTGCGCGACCGCACCAAAAAAGTCAAGCTCGGCGAGCTCGGTGAGGGCGACTTCTTCGGCGAGGTGGCGCTGCTTACCGACAAGCCGCGCACGGCCACCGTGCGCGCGAAAACGAAGACCGAGGTCATGGAGCTTGCGCGCACGGACTTTGAGGCCATCGCCAAGGCCTATCCCGAGGTGCGCAAGGTCGTGGAGGGATACCTCAAACGGCGCGTGAAAGACACCTTGCGGACGCTGACGGGCCGCGCGTGATCCCGATTCTCGTTGCGCGCGGCGTGCAAAAGCGCTTCGTGCATCCCGCAGGCACCGTCAAGGTGCTCAAAGGCGTGGAGCTTGCCGTGCAGCGCGGCGAGTTCGTGGCCATCGTGGGCGAATCCGGTGCGGGCAAAAGCACGCTTTTGCAAATCCTCGCCGGCCTTGAGCCGCTGGATGCGGGCGAAGTCCTCATAGAAGGCGAAAACATCGCCGCCATGAACGACGACGCCGCCGCGCGCCTGCGCAATCGCAAGATCGGATTCGTGTATCAGTTTCATCATCTCGTGCCGGAGTTGTCCGCACTGGAAAACGCGATGCTTCCTCTGCTCGTGCAGGGCTTGCGCGAGGATGAGGCGCGCAAGCGCGCGCAGGCGTTGCTCGCCGAGCTTGGGCTGGGCGCGCGGCTTTTTCATCGCCCGGCCGAGCTTTCAGGCGGCGAAGCGCAGCGCGTGGCAATTGCGCGCGCACTCGTTGCGCGCCCGGCGCTGCTGCTTGCCGATGAGCCTACCGGCAATCTGGACGAGCGCACGGCGGAGCATGTGTTTGCGCTGTTCCGCGAAGCCGCGCGCCGCGCAGGCGCCGCCGTGGTCATGGCCACCCATAGCCTCAAGCTTGCCCAAGCTGCGGATCGGGCGATGACGCTTGCAGGCGGCGTGCTCATCGCCGGCATCCAGATGCAGTTGTCCGAAAATCTTTGACACGGCAAGCGCTTCGGATAAGATTCGCAAGAAGTGCTTCAAGGGTTGCGGAGGCGTCATTGACGAAGGCGGATCTCGTTGAGGCCGTGCATGCGCGCGTGGGGCTGTCCAAAAAGGAGTCAGCCGAGCTCGTGCAGTTCGTGCTGGAGGAGATCAAGCGCGCGCTTGCGCGCGGCGAGGGCGTGAAGATCTCGGGCTTCGGGCACTTCATGGTGCTGGAGCGCGCAGCACGCGTGGGCCGCAATCCGAAGACGGGCGAGGAGATTCGCATTGCGCCGCGCAAGGCGGTCGTGTTTCGGCCAAGCCCCGTGCTTCGGCGGCGCGTGGAGGGGGATGAGGCGTGAGCGCGGCGTTGGAGGCGCTCAAACGCGCAGGCGTCGCCGTTCCCGAGCTTCCTGACAAGCTGTTCTTCACGATCCGCGAGGTATCCGAGATCTGCGGCGTGGAGCCGCATGTGCTGCGCTATTGGGAAAGCGAGTTTCGGCAGCACATCCGTCCCGTGAAAAAAAGCGGCAATCGGCGCTTTTACCGCAAGCGCGATGTCTATGCGATTTTGCAGATCAAGTATCTTTTGCATGAGCTCAAGTTCACGATCAAAGGTGCCAAACGCGTGATGCAAAGCGGGGAGTGGTTGGAGGTCGTGGAGCGCAACGATGTGCGCGCGCGCCTTGTGCGCGTGCGCAACGAGCTTGCCGAGGCGTTGCGCCTGCTTTCCTAGGCTTGCAGGCGCTTTCGTGCAGCGGCAAGCTTGGCGGGAGCTTCTGGCAAGGAGGGGAGTCATGCGGAGGATGATTGGGATGTTCGTGCTGCTCGTGGGGCTTGTGCCCGCGGCGCAGGCGGCCAATACGCGCCATCTCAACTTCATCGTCTTCCAAAAGGTGCAAAAGGGCTTTGAGTTTGAGCCGCTCGTCGTCGGCGACTTCGCGCAGTTCATCGCCGCGATGAAGGGCGCGAAGGTGCTGTTGCTTGCGCACACGGCCGAGGCCACGGACGGCGATGTGATCAACATGCAGACGAATGTGCTGCGGGAAAAGGGAGGCGCGCTCGGCGATGAGGGCGTGGAATGCCAGCTTTCGTTCAAGGACGAATCCACGCCCGGCAATCCGATGTTCACGGTGGGCGGCATTTGCCGCGTGCGCTTGCCCGGGCGCACGCTCAAGCATGTGATCCCGCCGACTGCGCTGCCGGACACGACCCAAGGCGTCAATGCGTGGGTGATGCTGGATGAGGACGAACAGGCGGGCGTGGCCTTCTACGCCAATGTGGGCAAGTAGGAGGCCGGGCGTGCGCGTAAAAAGCCTTGCCTGGCTGCTCGTGGCGGTGCTTGTGTTGCCAAGCGCAGGGGGCTTTGGCATGGGCTTTGCATCGGCGCAGGCGCAGGAGCGCAAGCTTTCGGTGGATGCGCAGATGCGCCGCGTGCAGCTTCTTTTGCGCAAGCTGCGTGAGTCCATGCAAAGCTTGAAGGACTTGGATGAGCTTGAGAAGGCGGGCATGCCGAAAAAAGATGTGGATCGCATGCGCCGCGCACTCAAGGCCAAGATCCAGGAGATGATTGACGAAACCGTCGCCTCCATCCGTGAGCTCTAAGCCGCCGCGCGCGGTGGAAATCGCGATCATCGGGGCAGGCGCGGTCGGCGCGGCGCTGGCCGCGCGCCTTGCCGAGATCGGCTATGCGGTGCTGCTCGTGGATGCGCGCGCAAAGCCCTGCGCTGAGGGCCGCATTGTGGCGCTTTCCCATGCCTCGCTTGCGGGCTGGGATTTGCGGGGCGCGGCAGAGGCGATCGGGATTCGCAAGGTGCGCGTGGATGCGCCGGAGGGTTCCTTGTGGCTGCGCGCCGAGGATTTGGGGCTTGCTGAGCTGGGCGCGTGCATGGCGCTGGATGCGCTTGTGGAGGCGTTGCGCGCGCGCGCGGCACGCAGCGCCCAGATCCGCTGGCCCGTGCGGCTCGTGGCGCTGCGCGCCGACGAAAAAGGGGTCGTGCTTCGCTTGCAGGGGCCGCGCGGCGGGATGCATGAGGTGCATGCGCGGCTTGTCGTGGCTGCGGATGGGGCGGGTGCGGAGGTTGCGCGCATGGCGGGCTTTCGCACGCGCTTGGGTTGGTTGCACAACCGCTTTGCGCTTGCGGCCTTCGTGCGGCTTTCGCGCCCGCCGTTCGCGGCGGCGCTGGAGCGCTTCGGGGAGGATGAGGCGCTTGCGCTGCTTCCCTGGCGCGACGGCGAATACGCGCTCGTATGGACGCTTGCGCCTCGGCGTGCGCTGCTGCGCTTACGGGAGGATGCGGATGCGTTTTGCGCGCATCTGGCCGAGGCGATGGGGCCGGAGAACACGGCGATATTCGGCGCGCCACGAGCCGTGCGCGCGCGCCGCGGTATCCCGCTTGCGCTTGCGCTTTCCCCGCCTGCGGTGCGCGGCCGCGTGTGGCTCGCGGGCGCAAGCGCCCATCATCTGCATCCCGTTGCCGCGCAAGGGCTGAACCTGGGCCTGCGCGATGCGCGCACGATCGCCGAGGTGCTGGACGAGCCTTGGGCGCGCCGCGATCCGGGCGCGCGCGTGGTCGGCGAGACCTACGCGCAGCGGCGCGTGTTGGATGTGGCAGGCACGGTGGCCTTTACGGAATCGCTTTGGCTTGCGCATGCGCACCGAAGCCCTTGCCTGCGTGCCGTGCGCGCGCTTGCACTCGGGGCCTTGCGGGCGTTTCCGGATTTGCGCAAGTCCTTGCTTGCGCGGCTCGTGCACGCCTAAGCGCGGCCAAGCCGCTTGCGCAAGTCTTGCGGCCATTCGCCGCGCAGCCACGCATCGGGGCCTTCGGGTGAGGGGAGTGTGAGCACTTCGCAACCCGTTTCGGTGACAGCCACCGTGTGTTCAAACTGCGCCGACAGCGACTTATCGCGTGTGACCACCGTCCAGCCGTCCTTGAGCACCTTCACATCAGGCTTGCCGAGGTTCACCATCGGTTCAATCGTAAAAACCATGCCGGGCACGAGTTCCAGCCCCGTGCCGGGCTCGCCGTAGTGCAAGACCTGCGGCTCTTCATGGAAATGGCGGCCGATGCCGTGCCCGCAATACTCGCGCACGACCGAGCAGCCTTGGGATTCCACATAGCTTTGGATCGCATGGCCGATATCGCCGAGCCG
>WFOX01000016.1 GCA_015487905.1 Mariprofundales bacterium | reverse complement strand
GGCCGCGATCGTGCTTGTGGATGCGCGCAAGGGGATGCAGGAGCAGACGCGCCGCCATGCGCATATCCTCAAGCTGCTTGGCGTGCCGCATGTGCTGTTTGCGATCAACAAGATGGATCTTGTGGGCTGGAGCCGGGAGCGCTTTGAGGAGATCCGCGCCGAGGTGGAGGACTTCTGCCGCCGCCAGGGTGTGCCGGATGTGCGCTGCATTCCGATCTCGGCGCTGCATGGCGACATGGTCGTCGTGCGTGGTGAGAACCTCGGCTGGTATGAGGGGCCCACGCTTTTGGAAGCGCTGGAAGCGATTGAAGTGGATGCGGGCTTGCCGGACAAACCGTTTCGCTTCCCCGTGCAGCTTGCCAATCGGCCCGATGCGGACTTTCGCGGCTATCTCGGGCGCATCGCCTCAGGCACCGTGCGCGCAGGTGATGAAGTGCTCGCGCTTCCGGGGCGCTTTGCGGCCAAGATCGCGCGCATCGTGCATTATGAAGGCGAGCGTGAGGAGGCCTTTGCGCCGATGAGCACGCAGCTTGTGCTGGATCGGGAGCTGGATCTTGCGCGCGGCTCCATGCTTGCCGATCCCGCGCATCCGCCGCGCGAAGCCAAAGAAATCATCGCCGACATCTGCTGGATGGGCGAGGCGCCGCTTGCGCTGCGCAAGAAGTATCGGCTCAAGCACA
Organism: Mariprofundales bacterium; assembly: GCA_015487905.1. Lineage (GTDB taxonomy): Bacteria > Pseudomonadota > Zetaproteobacteria > Mariprofundales > S012-25 > S012-25. The sequence continues at coordinate 4,734 of WFOX01000016.1, read as the reverse complement.
CGACGAACCTCGTGCAGGCACGCATAGAAGAGATCCTTTTCCGGCGCAACATCCACACGCTCGCTGAGGAGGAGGCGGATGCGCTTGCCATGAACGAGATCGGGCGCGTGCGCATCCGCCTTGCGAAGCCGATCTTCTGCGATCCTTACGCCGAAAACCGCGCCACGGGTGCCTGCATCCTCATTGACCCCTTCACGAACGCCACCGTCGCCGCCTGCATGATCGTGTAGCTACCGCCAGCGCGCTTGCCACCAGCGCCGCGGCGTGCCGAGATCCTGCCAAAACCCCCGGTGCACGAGGCCTTGCACCTTCTTCGTGCATGCAAGCGCCCGGATTGCCTCGGCCAGGGGCCAGGGGCGCGCATCGCCGAAGGCAAATAGCGCCGATGGATCCCAAGCGGAAATCCCGGCAAAGACGAAAGCGGGATCAGAGACATTCGCAAGCACATATCCATGATCATCCAGCCCGAAATCCCCCCGCTTGCGCCAGGCGGGTCTCGGCACGAGCGCAAGCGCCGCCCCCCCTTTGGGCACGGCGGCCACAAGCCGCGCAAAGTCCAGATCGCTTGCGACATCGGCGTTGTGAATGAGGATCGGATCCTCGCCGGAAGGCAAAAGCCGGGCTGCGCGCACGGCGCCTGCGCCGGAATCCAAAAGCTCCGCTTCCAGGCTCAGCCGCAAGGTGCAGCCATAGCGGCGACCATCGCCGAGCACATGCGCAAGCGCCTCGGCCTTGTGGTGCAGGTTCACGGCGATCCAGCGCACGCCGGCGGCCACCAAGCGGCGGACAACCCCCGTAATCATCGGCTCAGCGGCCAAAGGAAGCAGCGGCTTGGGGCGCGCGCGCGTAAGCCACTTCATGCGCGTGCCAAGGCCTGCGGCCAGCACGACCGCGCGCTCGGGCTTCATCGGCGGATGCGTGCCAAAAGTAGTGGCATCGCTTCGCGCGCGGCCTCATAGCCACGCGCGATCTCGCGCTCGGGTTCAGAAAAATCATTCCATTGCCGAAAGCCCGGCAGCGGCTCCACGAGCACATCGGCCTCGCGCTTGGCCATGCGGCGCAAGTAAAGCGCGCGCACCTGCAAGGCCCAGTCCAGCATCTCATAGACATTGCCGGGCTCGCGATCCGGGCGCGGGCGCGCGCCGACATTGACAGCCACCACCGGCAATCCTTCGGCGATCTCGCGCGCATGCGCAATCGGCAAATCGCCCGCAAGCCCGCCATCTAGATAGCGCTCCTCGCCGATCGCAATCGGCTCAAACACGCCCGGCAAGGCCATGCTCGCCGCGACCGCGCGCGCAAGCGGCATCTCAGCGGGGCCGAAGGCCGCAAGCTCGCCTGCGGGGAAGCTCACGGCGAGCACGGACAGCGGAATCACAAGCTCGCCGAATGTCGCATCCGCAAAGAGCATCTCCATAAGCGCCAAGAGCGCCTCGGTATCGGCCACGGCGCGGGCCGTGCCAAGCCGCGTGGACACGAACAGGCGCCGCGACACGGCGGAAAGCCGCGCAAGCCACCCCTCATCCTCGGGCTCCTCGGCAGGCGGCTCAGGCAGCGAAAGCCGCTCAAAGGCATCGGAAGCCAAAAGATCCAAGGTGCGCTGGATCAGGGCTTCAGCCTCGGGCCTTTGGGCATAGAGCGCGCCAAACAGCGCGCCGATGCTCACGCCGACGATGCGCCGAGGACGCAGCCCCTCCTCCTCCAGCGCCTTGAGCGCCCCGAGATGGGCAAGCCCGCGCGCGCCACCCCCGCCCAGCACGAGCACAAAGCCGCGCGGACGAAAGAACCGTCGCCAAAAGCTCATGCGCTCTCCTCGGGAAGCCTCGCTGCGTCTTCCAAGGCCCTTGCAAGCCGCGGCCAGGCCGCATCCAACGAAGTGCCAGAAGGCACCTCAAGGAAAAACACATCCACGGCGCGCTCGCCGAGCGTGGAGGCCTTGGCCGAGCGGATGCCCCAGCCCTCGGCATGGATTGCGCGCGCAAGCGCCGCAAGCAGCCCGGGCCGATCCGCAGCGCTCACCTCCACGGCCACGGCGCGGCTTGCCGCCTCAGGCCGCCGCCGCACGCGCACGGGCACGCGCCGCATGAGGATGTCCGCACGCAAGCGCATGCGGCGGGGTTTTGGCGAGCTTTGCACGGCCTCCAGAAGCCTTGCGCGCAGGCGCGAAAAGTCTTCGGGCACGAGCGGCCCGCCCCGCGAACGCGCCACGACGAAGAGATCCAGCACCCGCCCGTCCTGCAAAGGTTCGGCCTGGGCATCGGCAATGCTCAAGCCCGCATTGGCAAGCGCTGTGGCGAGATCGGCAAACAGACCCGGGCGATCGCGCGCCACCACACAGGCAACCGTTTCACCGTATTCGGCATCGTGCCAAAGGCATGCGCCCGTCTCTTTGCCTTCGGCGAGCAATGCAAGCGCGCGCGCAAGCCTTCTTGGCGGGATGCGCACGGCGACCTCGGGCGCAAACAGCCCCAGCAGCCTTTCCGCCTCCTCCTTGGACAAGCCGGAGAGCGCCAGCGCCGTGCGCCGGCGAAGCGCAAGCCGCTCGGCAAGCCCGCGCCCTGCACCGAGTGCGAGATGCGCGCGCGCGGCCTCATAGAGATCGCCCAGCAGGGCCGCCCGCCAGGGCGTCCAAGCGCGCGGCGAAACGGCGCGGATGTCTGCAATCGTGAGCAGATAAAGATAGGCCAGCCTTCCCTCATCGCCGACCTCATCGGCGAAGCGGCGCACGATTTCGGGATCGGCGATGTCCATGCGCTGCGCGGTTTCGGACATGAGAAGATGCTTGGCCACGAGCCACTCCACGAGCGCCGCCGAATCCTCGTGCAGCCCGAGCCGTTCAGCACAGGCGCGCGCAAGCCGCGCGCCGGTTTCGCTGTGATCGCCGGCCGCAGCCTTGCCGAGATCATGAAACAGGGCTGCGAGCAAGAGCACATCGGGCCTGGCGATGACGGCGGAGGCCTCTTCCCCATGCGGCACTGCGGTTTCGGCGCGCAGCAGCCGCTCGGCCTCCTCCACGGCGCGTAAGGCATGCTCATCCACGGGCCAGGCGTGGTAGCGGTTGAACTGGCCAAGGCCCACCGCAGGCCGAAACTCGGGGATGAAGCGCCCAAGCACGCCCGTGGCGTGCATCGCGCGCAGGATGGCTCCCGCTCCCTGCACGCGGCGCAGGATGTCAAGGAAGGCCGCGCGTGCGCGCGCATCGCGGCGCACCTCCTCGTCAATGAGGTGCACGTCCTCGCGCGCGCGACGCAGCAATGTGCTGGCCGGCCGAAGCCCGTGCGCGGCGGCCAAACCAAAGGCCACGACAAGCCGCACGGGATCCTCGCGAAAGGCGCTTGCGCGCACGAGCACAAGCTCCTCGCCGCGCCGCGCGAATGCGTCATCCACGGGACGGCTGCGCAGGCGCCGCGGCGCAAGGCGCGCGCGCACATCCTCCACGAAAAGACCCGCAATGCGCGCGATGCGGCCTGCGCGCCGGAAGTAGGCGCGCATGAAGGCCTCCACGGCAGGGCGCTCGCCGTCCGCAAAGCCCATCTTTTGCGCAAGCTCGTGCTGCGCCTCAAAGCTCAGCACCTCTTGCGCGCGCCCGACAAGCCAGTGCAGGCCGATGCGCACGCGCCAAAGGAAGGATTCGGCCTCGCGCAGCTCGTCAAACTCGCGCGCAAACAACAAGCCCTTGGCCACCATCTGGAAAAGCTCGCCTTCGCCCGCAAGCGCGCGCGCGATCCAGAACACGGTCTGCGCATCGCGCAAGCCTCCCACGGACTCCTTGATGTTCGGCTCCATGCCAAGCGCGCCCTCTTTTGCGTGCCGCACATCAAACTCGGCGATCTTGGCGCGCACGAAGTCGTCGCGATGGCGGGCAAGCCATGCGCGCACGCGCTCGGCGAGCGCCGCAAAGCCCGCACCGGTGCCGGCCACAAGCCGCGCCTCCATCGCCGCCGTGACCGCGTGCAGATCCTCGGAAAAGGCACGCGCCAGCGCCCGCGCCGAGCCGATGCGATGGCCGATCTTGGCGCCGAGATCCCAAAGCGCCTGGATGAAGCGCGCGATTTCTTCCTCGTCCTCTTTGCCTGCGTGCGCATGCCAGACGATCCAGATGTCCCAGTCCGAAAACGGCGCAAGCTCGCCGCGTCCATAGCCGCCCACCGCAACGAGATCGGCCTTTTCGCGCGCCTTTCGCGCATGCGCGCGCCAAAGCCCATGCAACAGCCCATCCACCTCGGCGGCATGGCGCACGGCCAAGGCGCGCCCTGAAAGCGTCGTCGCATAAAGCGCCCGCATCTCGCTTTGCAAGGCCGCAAGGCGCTGGCGTGCCTTATCCATCGGGCACCTCGTCCGCAAGCCGCCGCAGCCGATCCAGCGCCACAAGCGCATCAATCGGGCGCATCTCCTCAGGCTTGAGCTTGCGGATTTCCTCGCAAAGGCGCTTTAGGGCCTCCTCGCGCGCCTTTTTGCGGCGCTTTTCCGCCGCCGCGAACAGCCCGAGCTGGCGACCCTCGCGCTCGGCGCGCAGCTCGGCCTCGTGCTCAAAGGCAAAGAGCAGCTCGCGCGCGCGGCGCACGACCGCGCGCGGCAGCCCCGCAAGCTCTGCGACCGCAATGCCATAGGAACGATCGGCGGCGTTTTCCACGACCTTGTGCAGGAAAATCACGCGCCCCTGCCATTCGCGCACGGCCACCGAGGCGTTGAAGGCCTCGGGGATTTCATCGGCGAGTTCCGTAAGCTCGTGGT
>WFOX01000015.1 GCA_015487905.1 Mariprofundales bacterium | reverse complement strand
CTGGATCTGGATCGTCCGCCCTATGTGATCTTGGGCGCCTGCAATCCGAAGATCGCCTCCAAGGCGCTGGAGATGGAGCCGGAGCTTGGGCTTCTGCTTCCTTGCAATGTGATCGTCTATGAGAACGAAAAGAGCGAGACGATCGTGGCGGCGGTGGCGCCCGTGAAGATGCTGCAAATCGTCGGGCGTCCTGAGATGCTGCCCTTGGCCGAGCAGGTGCGCGATCTTCTGCGGCAGGCGATCGCGCGCGTAAGCCACACCACACCCGCAAAGGAGGAGGCGTAATGGAACTGCTCAAAAATGTCGGTGGTGCCGATCGCGCGCTGCGCATCCTCGTGGGCGCGGCGCTCGTGATCGCAGCGATCCTCGGCTACGGCACGCCTTGGACATGGCTGGGGCTTGTGCCGCTGCTTACGGGCATCTTCGCGATTTGTCCGCTGTATTACTTCTTCGGCATCAACACGCGCAAGGATCGCGTGATTGCAGGCGGTGATTGAAGAAATCCGGAGGCGCCGCGTCCCAACCACCCCCCGCGCGGCGCTTCCGGCTCGCCAAGGAAAAACGGGGGCGGCGCTCCGCCCCCGTCCTTGGCCACCCCAAGGGGGGAGGAGAATGCCAGCAAATGAAGGAGGGCGCAAATGGCAAGAGTCGTGATCATGGGTGCCGGCATCGGCGGGCTGCCCGCAGCCTATGAGATGCGCGACGCACTCAAAAAGCTCGGCGGCAACCACGAGGTCGTCGTCGTCTCCAATGTGGATTACTTCCACTTCGTGCCGTCCAACCCGTGGGTAGGCGTGGGTTGGCGCACGCGCGAGGACATCTCCATCAATCTCCACAACCTCTTGCCCCGGCACGGGATTCAGTTCACGGACAAAGGGGTCAAGGAGATCAAGGCCGACGAAAACAAGCTCATCTTGGGCGATGACAGCGTGCTGGACTACGACTATCTCATCGTTGCCACGGGTCCACGCCTTGCCTTTGAGCTTGTGGAGGGCCTGGGGCCGGAGAAATACACGCAGTCCATCTGCCATGTGGATCACGCCGAGAAGTGCTATGCGGCCTTTGAGGAGTTCTGCAAGGATCCCGGGCCTGTCGTCATCGGCGCCGTGCAGGGTGTGTCCTGCTTCGGGCCGGCCTATGAGTTCGCGATGATCTTGGATACGGAGCTTCGGCGCCGCAAGATCCGCGATCGCGTGCCGATCACCTTCATCACGCCTGAGCCTTACATCGGGCACTTGGGCCTTGGCGGCGTGGAGGACTCCAAGCTCCTGCTTGAGTCCGAGCTGCGCAAGCGCGACATCAAGTTCATGACGAACTGCAAGACCGTCAAGATCACCGAGAACGAGCTGCACTACGAGATCGTCAATGACGAGGGCGAGACGATCAAATCCGGGGTGCTGGAGCACAAGTTCGCGATGCTCATGCCGCCGTTCCGCGGCGTGGAGCCGGTCGCGAAGTGCGAGGGGCTTGCCAACCCCATGGGCTTTGCGGTCGTCAATCAACACCAGCAGAATCCGAAGCATCCGAACATCTACGCCACGGGCGTGATCGTCGCCATTCCGCCCGTGGAGAAGACGCCGCTGCCCGTGGGCACGCCGAAGACGGGCTACATGATTGAGTCCATGACGACGGCCATCGTGCACAACATCGTGCATGACATCAAAGGCGAAAAGCCGCAGAAGGTCGGCACCTGGGGCGCGATCTGCCTGGCGGACATGGGCAACACGGGTGTCGCGTTCGTCGCCATCCCGCAGATCCCGCCGCGCAATGTCGCCTGGGCCAAGGCCGGCAAGTGGGTGCATCTTGCCAAGGTCGCGTTTGAGAAATACTTCATGCGCAAGATGAAGAAGGGCGTGTCCGAGCCGTTCTACGAGCGGCAGATCTTGAAGTCGCTTGGGATCACGCGGCTTAAGGAGACGGCCTGACCATGCGCATGCGCGTGCGCCGCGATGGGCGCTATCGCTTTGCGATCGCCGTGCGCGGCCACGAGATCGCCTGCGACCAGCCCGCCGAGGCCGGCGGGGACGATTCGGCGCCCACGCCGCCCGAGCTCCTCGCTGCCTCGCTTGCGGGCTGCGTCGCCTTTTATGTTGCGCGCTATTGCGAGCAGGCGGGCATCCCGGCGGATGATCTGGAAGTCCTTTGCGACTGGCAGGTGGGCGGCAAGCCCCGGCGCATGGAGCGCCTGGAGGTTGCCGTTCGCTTGCCCGCCTGCCCGCCTGAGCGGCGCAAGGCGATAGAGCGCGTGGCGAACAGTTGCCTTATTCACGCCACCTTGCAGCACCCGCCCGAAATCGTCGTGCGGCTTGCGGACGCAGAGGAAGCGGGATGAGGCAGGTTCTCGTTTCGGGGATGGCGCTCTTTGTGGTCGCGGCTTCGGCTTGGGCCGATCCCTTGGATGCGATGGAGGGCTATGCCGAGCGCGGCACACCACCCGCAATCCCCGGCGCAGGCGCCGTGGCCGCGT
>WFOX01000014.1 GCA_015487905.1 Mariprofundales bacterium | reverse complement strand
GTGGAGCTTTTCTGGCGACGCACCGAGGCCTGCCTGCGCGCCGCCGACGGCTATCGGAGAAGCGGCTCGGCGGCCTTGGACCTCGCCTATGTCGCCGCAGGAAGATTGGACGCCTATTGGGAAGCGGGGCTTATGCCCTGGGACATCGCAGCAGGCGTGTTGCTCGTGCAGGAAGCAGGCGGGATCGTCACGGATTTAGAAGGCGGGCCTGTGGCGCTGGAAGCGGGCGATGTGCTTGCCACGGGGCCGCATCTGCATCGTGCGTTTTTGGCGTTGCTTGCAGGCGCTCAGCAGCAGGCCTAAAACGCAAAGCGCGGCCGCGAAGGCTCGCGCACCTTCGCGCCCACCACCTTCACGCGCGAGAAGTTTGGGGCGTGTTGCACGATCTCATGAACTTTCAAGAACGCTTTTTTGCCGTCTTCACTGACCGCGAAGACGAAACCGATCGGAATGTTCGGCTCCGGCAAGATCGCATGCAGGCCGTCTTTGCAGCGGCGCAGCAGCACGGGCCAACTGCGCTGCGCGCCCTCTTGCTCCGCATAGAGCGGAAACGCCTTATACATCTTGAACTTTTCGTGCAAGAACTCCACGCCGAGGCGCTGCTCGCCGTGCTTGGGCTCCTTGAACCAGCGCACGATGCCGAGCGTGGGTTCACCCTCGTGCGGAATCCAAGAAAGCGCAACAAGCGAGCCGACCTCGTGCTTGAACGGCTCAAAGCTTACGCGCTCCAAACCCACGCCGCCTTTGCTGATGTCCACTGCGGCCCATGCGCCGAGCTTCGTGATGTCCTTGGGCGCAAACTCATAGGATTCCAGCACGGCCATCGCGCGCGATTCAATGATGGCCTTGGCCGCATCCCAGGTGAGCACCACGCGCTTGCCCGCATAAGGCTCGCGCGGATCGCGGCGGGGATGGTGGCTGAGCGCGCTTAGGATCGCTTGGCCGCCCACGAGCGTGCGTTGCAGCGCCTCTTCGGTGATGAGCTCGCGCTTGGTCGTGTGCTCCACGAGATGGCGCACGAGCTTTTGCACGCGATCCAGGGCGACGACGAGCCGGTCCACCATCGGATCCAACGGGATCACGACGGCATCGGAAAGCACTGTTTGCGGCGGCCCGTTTGTGATCTCCGGCCGATGGTTGGGTCGCACGACCCAAGAGATGAGCAATGTGCCCGAAAGCTTCTCCTCGGCGAAGGCGTCTTTGTAGATGAAGCGCGGCTCAAGCAGGCTCACATGTGCTTGCAACTCGCCCCAAACGAGGCGTTGCTCGCGGCGCGAGCGCGCGTGCATGTCAATGCGGCGCAAGAGCTCATGGTTGGCGACGGCCTTATACAGCTTGGCCGTCACATCCTGGTCTTTTTCGGGAAGCGCTTTTGCCACCACGAGCGCAAGCCGCGAGATGTCCAACACCTGCCGAACCGCAAGCGGATGCGGCGGCTCATAGCGCTCAAATCCAAGCCGCAACAGCCGCACGGCCACTTCCAGCGCATTGGCGGCCATATCCACGAGCACGCGCAGATAATCGGGGTTTTCGCGCGCGGCCTTTTGCACAAGCTCCAGCCCGATCTTGTGGGCGTTGAGCACGGCGGCCGTAAGCTCCCCGTCAAAGAGGTCCAGCTCGCGCTCAAAGCGATCCAACACCTTCAAGCGAAAGTGCAATGGCAAAAGCGGATTGGCATTCACGCGCGCGAGGTAGTTCTTCATGCGGCGCTTGAGCCGCTCGCGTTCCTCCTCGCCGCCTGTGAGCGCATAGGCGTCCAGCTCCTTTTCAATGTCCTGAAACGGCAGCACGATCGCATCGGTGAGCAACTCCGCCTTGCCGAGCTCCACCTTTTGCGCAAGCAGCCTGAGATCGGTGTCCAGCTCAAAGGACACCGTGTCCATAAGCTGCTTGAACTTCTCTTCCGAAATCTTCTTGTTGCTTTCGTCGCGTCCCATTTGCGCCCCGCACGAAACAATCTTCCCCTTGCCCGTTGTAGACGGACGCAGCGGGGTTCGTCAAATGCGGGCGCTAATCGCCGCGCGCAATCGCCTCCACAAGCTCCTTGATCGTCGGCTCGCGCCCGTCGGCAAAAAGCGGGTCTTCGCGAAAGCGGTAGGCGTTGTGGCCCGCAAACATGAGGTTCTTGTCCGGATCGCCGCCGTGGGCGATGTCCTGCAGGGTCTTTTGGATGCAATAGCTGCGCGGATCGGCCTTCTTGCCCGTCGTGCCAAGCTCGTTCGTCGCCCAGTTGGAGAACAGACACTGCGAAAGGCAGCCCATGCAGCCGAGCTGATCCTTGCGGATCTCCTGCGCCTTTTCAGGGGTCACGAAGATGAGCGTGGAATCGGGAGTGGCGAGCGCCTTGGTTTTGCCCTCGCGCTCGTAAAGCGCGGCACGCTCGCGATCGTGCTTCGTGAGATACACGATCTTGCGGCGCACGCCGATCGCATAGGGCTCGGTGTGGTCGCCTGTGGGATGGTCGGTGAAGGCCATCTCGGTATCGGCGCGCTCGTAAAGCTCGTGCAAAAAGCTGTTATAGACGGCGCTGGACCAAAATCCCGTGGGTGAGAAGCGATTGAGCTTCACATCGCCCTTGCGCACCTTGCGCAGGCGCGCCTTCCAGGCGGGCGAGATCGGCGATTCCTTCGTCAGCAAAGGCCGCGTGCCGAACTGAAACGCGATGGGGCCGATCTCAGGATTGTCCAGCCAATCCGTCCATTCGCGCAAAAACCACACGCCACCCGCCATGATGATCGGCACATCGTTCAGGCCGAACTCGTTCATGACCTTTCTAAGCGCCACCACACGCGGATAGGGCGGCTCGGGCTTATTCGGGTCTTCGGCGTTGGAAAGCCCGTTGTGGCCGCCCGCAAGCCAGGGATCCTCATAGACGACGCCACCCAGCCATTCGCGATACTTGCGATACGAACGCAGCCAGAGCGCGCGGAAGGCGCGGGCGCTGGACACGATCGGGTAGTAATAGCAACGGTATTGTGCCGCGATCGGCGCAAGCTTGAACGGCATGCCGGCGCCTGCCGTGACGCCATGAATGAGATCGCCGACCTCGGAGAGCACGCCGTGGAGCACCTCTTGCGCGCCGCCCATCTCCCAAAGCACATTCATGTGGATGCGCCCGCGCCCGCCCGCGATCTCGTGCGCAAGCTTCGCCTGTGCGATGCCGCCCTCAATGGCTTGTTGCACCAGTTCGCGGAAGCGCTCGCGGCGGCTTCTGCCGTGATAGACGGGCGGGATGGGATTGCCGTTCTCATCCACGCGATCGGCGTTCACGGCCGAGAAGGTGCCGACTGCGCCTGCGGCGGCGAAGGCGCCGCTTGTGCGGCCCGTGGAGATGCCGATGCCCTTGCCGCCTTCAATGATCGGCAGCACCTCGGCACCGGAGAGGCGGATGGGCTTGAGCTCAAACGGCATAGACCCTCCTTGACTGCCCCGAACCCTAGCCGACTGCGCCGAGGATGCACCACCAGCGGCGACCCGCCAAAGCGCCTGCACCGGTGTTTTCGGACGAAGCTCCGCCCTGCCCGCTACGGGCGGTGATGGCAAACGCCGGCGCAATGTCGCCCTAAAGCCCGACCTACCTTGCCGATTACAAAACGCCTGCAAAATGGGCCTGTAGGTCGGGCTCTAGCCCGACATTTACGCCTGCGGTTGCAACATGCAATCGTAGGGGCAACCCAATGGGGCGCCCGCAATCCATCAGGATCGTGTGCGCCTTATGGCTCGCTGCGCAAAAAGAGCCGATAGGCCGGGTTGTCGGTTTCCTCCACGAACGGATAGCCGAGGCTTTGCAAATGGCGCAAAAGTTCGCCGCGCTCCTTGGGCGGCACCTCAATGCCGGCGAAGACGCGCCCGAAGTCGGCGCCGTGGTTGCGGTAGTGAAACATGGAGATGTTCCAGCGCCCCGAGATGCGCGTGAGAAACTCCAAAAGCGCCCCGGGCCGCTCGGGAAACTCAAAGCGAAACGCAACCTCATCGGGCGCAAGCCGCGTGCGCCCGCCGACCATGTGGCGGATATGCAGCTTGGCAAGCTCATTGTGCTGCAAGTTGATGATCGGATAGCCCGCCTCTTTCAGGCGCGCCAGCAGCGCCTCGGCCTCATCCGGGCTTTCCACCTCCACGCCGACGAAGACATGCGCTTGGCTGCGCGAGGAGATGCGGTAGTTGAACTCGGTGATCTGCCTGCGCCCGATGATGCGGCAAAACTGCAAGAAGGAGCCGGGCCGCTCGGGGATCGTCGCCGCAAACAGCGCCTCGCGGCCTTCGCCCATCTCCGTGCGTTCGGCCACATGCCGCAGCCGGTCAAAGTTCATGTTTGCGCCGCTTGCGATCGCAACCAGCAGGGCGCCTGTAAGGTCCTGCTTGCGCGCATGGCGCTTGAGGCCCGCAACAGCCAAGGCCCCCGCAGGCTCCAGAATCGTGCGCGTATCTTCATAGACATCCTTGATCGCGGCGCAGATCTCGTCCGTATCCACGGTGATCCAGTCATCCACAAGCTCACGACACAGCGCGAAGGTGATCTCGCCGACTTCTTTGACGGCGACACCATCGGCGAAGATGCCGACATGCTTGAGGCGCACGCGATGTCCTGCGCGCACCGAGCGCGACATCGCATCCGAATCCTCAGGCTCCACGCCGATGATCTTCGTCTCCGGCGCAAAGCGCTTGAGCCAAAGTGCGATACCGGCAATGAGCCCGCCGCCGCCAACAGGCACATAGACGCAGTCGGGCGCGCGCGGCGCCTGGCGCAGGATTTCCTCACCGATCGTGCCCTGGCCTGCGATGACGAGCGGATCGTCATAGGGATGGATGAAGGTGCGGCCCTCACGCGCGGCGAGATCCCGCGCATGCGCCTCGGCATCGGAATAGGAGTCGCCGAAGAGCACGACCTCGCCGCCCAAGGCGCGCACGGCCTCAATCTTGATGCGCGGGGTGGTCGCGGGCATGACGATCACGGCCGAGATCCCAAGTCGGCGCGCGGCTAGCGCCACGCCTTGGGCATGGTTGCCGGCGGAGGCGCAAATCACGCCGCGCGCGCGTTCCTCATCGCGCAAATGCGCGATCTTGTTGTAGGCGCCGCGTAGCTTGAACGAAAACACGGGCTGCATGTCCTCGCGCTTGAGCCAGACATCGCAGCCAAGCCGGGCCGAAAGCCTGGGCGCGCGCTCCAAGGGGGTCTGCTCGGCGACATCATAGACGCGCGCACGCGCAATCGCGTGGATGTAGTCAAAGCTGAGGTGTGATTCCATGCGGCGCTTTCTAGCATCGCAACGCTTGCCGTGCGATCTGTTTGTGCTTGGTCAAGTTGTCGGGCCGGCAGCAGGCAGGTAGCGTGCCGCAACTTCCAGTTTTTCCCAAGGAGAGGAGCCCGATGCTGGAGCGCATGCGCGCGCACGCGCAATCCTGGATCGCAAAGGCCCTTTTGGGCGGCATCATTCTCTCGTTCGCGCTTTGGGGCGTGGCGGACTACTTCCTTTCGCCCAAGCTTCGTCCTGTGGCCGAGGTGGACGGCAAGCCCATCTCGCCGCGCGAGTTCGCGCTTGCCTATGAGCGCCAGCTTGCGCTGTTGCGTGAGCAACTGGGCGGGGCACTCACGCGCGCGGATGCGGCCAAGCTGGGGCTTCCGCGCGCGACCTTGCAGGCGCTCGTGGATGCGCGTCTCGTGCAGGCGGAGGCGGATGCGCTGGGGTTGGTCGTGCCTGATGCGATTGTCGCAGCCACCGTGCAGGCAAGTCCGAGCTTTCAGCGCAATGGACGCTTTGATCCCGCGCGCTACCAAACGGTTCTTCGCGCGCTGGGCTTTGCGCGTGCGCGCGACTTTGAAGAGATGGTGCGGGCGCAAATCCTCGCAGCCCACCTGCGCGCAGCGCTTGCGCGCTCGGCGATCGTGCGCGAAGAGGAGGCGCGTGCGCGCTTTTTCGCCGAAAACGAGCGCCGCCGCTTGGAAGGATTGCTCGTGGCTTGGGATGCCATCGCCGTGCCGCAGCCCAGCGAAGACGAGCTAAAAAGCTGGTATGAAGCGCATCGCGAGCGCTACCGCACGCCGGAAAAACTCGTCGTATCGTTCATCGTGCTGGATCCCGCCGCAGTCGCGAAAGAGATGCAGCCTGCGGAGGCTGAGCTGCGCCAGGCCTATGCGGCGCACAAGCAGCGCTACATGGTGCCGGAGGCGCGCAGGCTTTGGCATTGGTGGATGCCTGCGAAAACCAAGGCCGAGCGTGAAAAAGCGCTTGCGCTTGCGCGCAAGATCGTCGCGCGCACGAAGCGCGGCGTGCCCTTTGCGAAGGCCACGAGCGCGGTGTCAGGCCGCAAGGCCGAGGATCTCGGTTGGATGAAGCGTGGCGAGCTTGCGGATCGGCTGGAGAAGATCGCCTTTGCGCTGACGAAGGGCGAGGTCTCCGAGCCCATTGCCACGGACAACGGCGTCCATCTGTTTTGGCTGGCTGATGTGCGGCCTGCGCATCTGCGCCCCTTCGCCGAGGTCAAGGACGAGATCGCCAAGGAGCTTGCGCTTGCGCGCGCGCGCGAGGAGGTGGCTGCGCGTGCGGATGAGCTGGACGATGCGCTTGGGCGCGCCGACACGCTGCAAGAGGCCGCCGCGGAGCTGGGCTTGCCCGTGCGGACGCGGACGGTTGCGGTGGATGCGCTTGCCCGCGATCCCGTGCTTGGCGCAGCGGCGGTGCGCAAGGCGCTTGCGGGACTTGCGCCGGGCGATCCGCCGCCGCTTGTGGAAACTGACGACGGGCGCGTGGTAGCGCTGGAGTTGCAAAAGCGCATCCCTGCGCGCCCGATGGATTTTGCCGCTGCCAAAGAGGCCGCGCGCCGCGATTGGCTTGCGCACAAGCGCGAAGAGCTTGCGCGTGCGCGCGCAAACGCGTTGCTTGCCGCATTGCAAAAGGGTGCCGCAGAGGCGAAGCTGGCCGCGCAGCCAGGTGTAGCGCGCAAAACCTTCCCGGCGCTTACGCGCGCACAAGCCGCATCCAAGGGTCTTCCTGAAGAGGCGGTGCAGGCGGCGTTTGCCGCACCGGCAGGCGCCTGGCTTTCCAAGCCCTATCGCGTGGCCGATGGCTTTTTGCTGCTTCGCGTGGCTGCGGTGGAGCGCCCCAGCGAAGAGGAATGGCAAGCCGAGAAAGCGCGTGCGATGGCGCGCGTAGCCCAGGAAGAAGGCGCCGTGCGCGTGGCGCGTTGGCTGGCCTCACTGCGCAGGCGACACGAAGTCGTCATCCACGAAGACGCGCTCAAACAAGCGCTGCGCTGATCCGGAAATTGCGCAAGGAGAAAGGAGGGGAGGAATCTGGTGGAGCCGGCCGGGCTCGAACCGGCGACCTCCACAATGCCATTGTGGCGCTCTCCCAGCTGAGCTACGGCCCCACGCGAAGGGAAGCCGAATGATGCCGTTTGATGCGCAATCGTCAAGCCGCGGCGCGATGCAGGCAGCGCGCACGCCTTGCTGCTAGATTGCGCGCATGAGCCGCCTTTACCGCCGCACGCTTTCGGCCGATGCCACAACACCCGTGGCACTCTTTGCGCCGCTTGCCGAGGAAGGCGATGCGTTTCTGTTTGAAAGCGCCGAGGGCGGCGAGCGCTGGGGCCGCTATTCCATCCTCGGCTGGGATCCGGCCTGTGTGG
>WFOX01000013.1 GCA_015487905.1 Mariprofundales bacterium | reverse complement strand
GGTGCATCATCGCCGCCCAGGCCGTCCAAAAGGACCCGGGGGCGTTTTCGCGCGCTCAACGCTTGCGCCTTCTTGCGCCGATCTAGGCTTCGGCCGCCGCGATCACCTCGCGGCCGCGGTAGTGGCCGCAGGACGGGCAAACATGGTGCGGACGCATAAAATCGCCGCAGCTCGGGCACTCGGTAAGGCCCGGAAGCTTGAGCGCATGGTGCGAGCGGCGCTGATCGCGCTTCATCTTGCTCGTCTTCTTCTTCGGAACGGCCACGATCCCCTCTCCTTTTCGGCGGTTATTCCACCAGCGCCTTGAGCGCTGCGAACGGATGTTCCCACGAGGCATCCACGCAAGCGCAATCCTCGTGGTTGCGGTTTGCGCCACAGTGCGGGCACAAGCCCTTGCAATCCGATGCGCAGACGACCTGCGGGCGCCAGGCGAGCCAGACCTCTTCGCGCAGCACATCCACGAGATCCACCTCGCCCGGCCAAGCGAGCGCCTCTTCGTCAAAGGCGTCCTCCACCACGCCGGCAAGTCGGTAGTTGCGTTCAAAGGCGCCGGAGACCTCCCATGCGAACGGCTCCAAACAGCGGTCGCACACGCGGCGGATGCGAACGCGCCAGCGCCCCACGAGCCGCCACACATCCCCTTTGCGGCGAATCTCACCCGCAAAGGCGAGATCTCCAAGCATCTCCGCAAGCGGCGCCACCTTGCCGCGCGCGGCGTCCATCAGCTCCGCCGCAGGGACATCCACCTCCCAAGCGCGGCCTTCATTCGGAAGGTCCTTGAGCGTGATACGCCATGCGTGGCTTCGCATTTGTTCCTCCACTTGCGCGCCCGCGCATCGGGCGCGCGCCATTCTTCGCAAGGGATGCAGGCGGTCAAGCCGCCTGCATGCAGGATAGCGCAAGTGCAGGCATAGAAAAAGCCCCGCCTGATGGCGGGGCGGGAAGCTGGTGGCGGCTCAGGGACTCGAACCCCGAACCCGCGGATTATGATTCCGCTGCTCTAACCAGTTGAGCTAAGCCGCCTTTTGGAGACGAAAGCGAACTATAAATGCGCGAATGCGCGCGTCAAGACCTCTTGGGACGGCGCGACCAAATCCACGCAAGCAGCGGGCCTGTGATGTTGTGCCATAGGCTGAACAAGGCGCCTGCGAGCGCAGCGAGAGCGCCGAAGTGCTTGGCCGCGAGCGCCGCCGCAAGCCCCGAGTTCTGCATGCCCACTTCAATCGCGATCGTGCGCGCGCGCACGCGATCGGCGCCCAAGGCCCTTGCCAATGCATAGCCCAGCGCAAGCCCCGCTGCATTGAGCAGCACCACGGCCTCCCATGCGGCCACACCCGCCGTGGCCATGCGCGCGTGGTTGAGCGCCACGATTACGGCCACGATCCAAGCGATGACGAGCGTAGCCGCAAGCGGCGCCGCCCCTTCTGCGAGCCAGCGCGGCGCCTGCCAAAAGCGCCGCAGCAAGATGCCCGCCACCACCGGCCCGAGCACGATCTTCACGGTGCTCCAAAACAGCCCCCATGCATCCACATGCGCCCAAGCGCCTGCAAGCAGCCATGTCCATGAAGGCGTAAGCAAAGGCGCAAGCAGGGTGCTTACGGTCGTCATCACAACCGAAAGCGCCACATCGGCGCGTGCAAGAAACGCCACGACATTGGAGGCCGTGCCGCCCGGACAGCTTCCAAGCAGCACAACCCCCACCGCAAGCTCCGGCGACAAGTGCAAGGCATGCGCAATCGCCCAAGCCGCAAGCGGCATCACGAGGTATTGCAGCACGACGCCGAGCAAGGCCCAGCGGCCCGCATGCCGCAGCGCCGCAAGCTCCTCGGGCCTGATCGCAAGCCCCATGAAGAACATGACCAGCGCAAGCAACGGCGCAATCCAGCTCTTACCCGGCGCAAACAGCGCAGGAAAAAGAAACCCCGCAAGCGCGCCCAGCAGCACCCACGGCAAAAACATGCGTTGCAGCCATTGCAAAGCCTTCATCGCAAGCCGCATTGTGGCGCGGATAAGAAACGGATGCGAGCGCTACCAGCGGCTGCGCCGCAGGCGCACAAGCGCAAGCGAAAACGAAAACGCGAAAAACCCCAAAATCGGCACGAGCTCCCCTGCCACATCCGCAAGCCCCGCGCCTTTGAGCAAGACGCCGCGCACGATGCGCAGGATGTGGGTAAGTGGCAAAAGCTCACCGATACCTTGCGCCCAGCCCGGCATGCCGCGAAACGGAAACATGAAGCCCGAAAGCAAAATGGAGGGAAGAAAGAAAAAGAAGCTCATCTGCATCGCCTGCATCTGGTTGCGCGCAAGCGTGGAAAACAGCACCCCAAGCCCGAGATTGGCAGCGATGAACGGAAGCAGCAGCACGAGCACGAGAAGAAGCGAGCCGCGCACGGGCACATGAAAGATCCCAAGCGCCGCAAGCAAAATCAGCCCCACCTGCACATAGCCCACGAAGATGTAAGGCACGATCTTGCCGACGATCACCTCCCACGGGCGCACGGGGGTGGCGAGCAAATACTCCATCGTGCCGCGCTCGCGCTCGCGTGCCAGCGCCACCGCCGTGATCAGCACCATCGTCATCGTGAGGATCACGCCCATCAGCGCCGGCACGATGTTGTTCTGCGCGCGGCGATCGGGGTTGTAGCGCTCCATCACGCGCAAATCCACAGGCGCAGGCGCTTGCGCAGCAAGGCGCGCGAGCGCCGCCAAGGGCGCGCCTACGGCCACAGGGTCGGTCGCATCGGCGATCACGCCGAGCCAAGGCCGCTCGTGGCGCGCAAGCTTCTCCTCAAAGCGCGGATCCAACCAAAACACGAACTGCACCTCGCCGCGCCGCATCATCCGCTCGGCTGCATCGGGCGCGGCCCGTCCAAGCAGCCGGAAATAGCCCGTGGCCTCGGCGCGCGCAAGCAGCGCGCGTGCCGCAGGCCCCATGTGCGCGGCGACGACCACGCTCGGCAGGTGCTTGGGATCGGTGTTGATCGCAAAGCCGAAGAGCGTGAGCTGGATCACGGGCACGCCGATCATCATCGCGAAGGTGAGCCGGTCGCGCCGCATCTGGATGAACTCCTTCGCCATCACGGC
>WFOX01000012.1 GCA_015487905.1 Mariprofundales bacterium | reverse complement strand
TGCGCTTTTGGCGGATGAGGATGTCTTGCAGCGTGAAGGTGAAGGCATGGCCCATGTGCAAGGTGCCCGTCACATTGGGCGGCGGGATCACGATGCAGTAGCGCGGGTGGTTCTTAGCAAGCGCCTCGGCGGCGGGCGGATGGGGCTGGAACACATCGGATTCCAGCCACTTCTTGAGCACAGCAGGCTCCACGCCCGCGGGATCGTATGCGCGCGCAAGCTCCTTCATTTTCCTTGCTCCTTCGTTTGCTCCATTTCCGCCAACACGCGTGCGAGCGCGCGCGCGCTTGCCCGTTTCATGGCCGGGCCGAGTTCCTTGGCGAGTTCTTCCGCCCAAGCCTCGGCAAGCGCACGCGCAAGGCGCGGCAGTTCTCGTTTTAGGGCTTCCTGGGCGGCCTCTTCGGCGGCGCGGCGCGCAAGCGTGGCAAGCCCTGGGGCGCGGTTTTTGCGCTGCGGCGCCTGCGACGGCAAAGGAAGCGTCTGCTGTGGAGAGTCCACGATCATGTCTTCGGTAAGCCGCACCACGCGCCGCGGCCGCGCGCTGTTTGGATCGCGGCGAAGCGCGTCTTCCAGCTCTTTTAGCGTTTCGTCCAAGCGATCGGCTGGCATCGGCGGCGAGTCTAGCCCGCAGCCTTTGCGCTCGCGAACGCGCGCCGCAGCCAAACGATGCCGAGTGCGCCTGCGGCAAGCGAGCTTGCAAGCACGGCAAGCTTGTCCGCGCCGCCGCGCGCAAGATCGTTCTCAAACGCAAGTCCTTGAATGAAGAGGCTCATCGTAAAGCCGATGCCGGCAAGCATGCCCACGCCTGCGAGCATGCGCCAGTTCGCGCCAGTAGGCAGGTGCGCCCCTGCAAGGCGCACGGCCAACCACGCGCCCAGCAAGACGCCCAAGGGCTTGCCCACGAGCAGCCCCAGCGCAATGCCGAGGGGCACGGGATGCCGCCATTGCAACGCTTCTTCGCCCACGAGCGGTACGCCGGCATTCGCGAACGCGAACAAAGGCAGCACGCCGAAGGCCACCCAAGGCGCAAGCCGATGCTCAATCCTTCTTCCAAGCTCGTGGGCATGGCGCACGGGAAGAAACATGGCCACGAGCACACCGGCAAGCGTGGCGTGTGCGCCCGATTTGAGCACGGCAAGCCAGAGCAAGGCGCCGAGCACGAAATACGGCGCGGGCGCGGCCACGCGCCGCCAGGCGAGCAGCCCCAGCGCAACGAGCATGCCTGCGGCCCAAGCAAGCGCCATCGGCGCAAGCTCCGGCGTATAAGCAAGCGCGATCACGACGACGGCGCCGAGATCGTCCACGACGGCCAGCGTGAGCAAAAACGCGCGCAGACCACGCGGGGCCTTGCCCGCCAGCGCCATCGCGCCGAGCGCAAAGGCGATGTCCGTGGCCATCGGGATGGCCCAACCTGCGCGTTCGCCGGCGGCGTGCAGATTGACGAGCAGATACACAGCCGCAGGCACGAGCATGCCGCCTGCTGCGGCGGCAAGCGGCAGCGCCGCGCGCTTGGGGCTTGCAAGCACGCCTTCCAATACCTCGCGCTTGATTTCCAAGCCGGCAAGCAGGAAAAAGAGCGTCATGAGTCCTTCGTTGATCCAAAGCAAAAGCGGTTTGGCAAGCGCGGCCTCGCCGAGCCGAATCTCCAAGGGAAGGTGCAGCGCGCGCTCGTAAGCATCGGCCCAGGGGGAGTTGGCGAGCGCAAAGCCGAGGCCGGCTGCGAACATCATCGCAAGTCCCGGCGCAGCTTCGCTCTTTTGCATGCGCGCCCAAAGCGACATGCGGCAACGCTCCGCGCGCGGCATGCCAAACGCAAGCAGACGCAGAGGACCTGTTCTCGTTGCGTGGATGCGCTGCACGCTTAGCTTGCCTTGCCAAGCCAAGCCAAGGGGTTCGTCCATGACGATGTTGGTGCCGGATCCACAATCCTTGCAGCGCGTGCTCGGCGCGCTTTTGCGTGCGCGCGCCGACGATGCCGATGTGTTCTTGGAGGAGCGCATCAGCGAAAGCGTTTCATTGGAAGAAGGCCGCGTGAAGCACATGACGAGAAGCGAGCGCCGCGGCGCGAGCGCCCGATTGCTCGTGGGCGAGGCGGTGGGGCTTGCCGCGACCGATCGCTGGGAGCCGCAGGCGCTTTTGGAAGCCGCAGGCGCTGCACGCGCGATCGCCGCCCAAGGCGAAGGCAAGGCGGTTCGCTTGCATAGCGAGCAGCCCCCGCAAGTGCTTTACCCTGCGACGGATCCGATGGCAGGCCTGGAGCTTTCCGCGCGCCGTGCCTTGCTGGAAGAAGTGGATCAAGAAGCACGCGCACAAGATCCGCGTGTCGTGGAGGTCACGGCTTCGCTGGATGCAAGCCTGCAACGCGTGTGGATTGCGCGCGCGGATGGCCGCTTCGTGCAGGATGTGCGGCCGCTCGTGCGCATGCATGTCTCGGTCGTCGTGGAGCAAGGTGCGCGGCGCGAAAGCGGCTTTGCGGGCGGCGGCGGACGCATGACGCTCGCCGAGTTCGCGGCCCAGGGCCTGCACAAGCAGTTCGCGCGCGAGGCCGTGCGCATCGCGCTCGTGAATCTGGAGGCGATAGAGGCGCCCGCAGGCGAGATGCCCGTCGTGTTGGGTCCGGGCTGGCCCGGCATTCTCTTGCACGAGGCGGTAGGACATGGGCTGGAGGCCGACTTCAACCGCAAGGGCGTGAGCGTCTTTGCGGGCAAGATCGGCGAGCGCGTGGCGGCCAAGGGCGTCACCGTCGTGGATGACGCCACGATCCCGGGGCGGCGCGGCTCGCTCGCCGTGGACGATGAAGGCGAGCCAGGCCAGCGCACGGTGCTCATTGAGGACGGCGTGCTTGTGGGCTACATGTGCGACCGCACGAATGCGCGGCTTTTGGGCACGCGCTCCACGGGCAACGGGCGGCGCGAATCCTATGCGCACCCCGTGATCCCGCGCATGACGAACACCTTTATGCTTGCAGGCGATCACGATCCCGAAGAGATCGTCGCCTCCTTGGATCGCGGGCTTTATGCCGTGAACTTCGGCGGCGGGCAGGTGGACATCACCTCGGGCCAGTTCGTCTTCACGACAAGCGAGGCCTATCTCGTGGAGAAAGGCAAGATCGTGGCACCTGTGAAAACGGCCACGCTCATCGGCGCGGGGCGCGAGGTGCTCAAGCGCATCTCCATGATCGGCCACGACCTCAAGCTAGATCCGGGGCTTGGCACCTGCGGCAAGGACGGCCAAAGCGTGCCCGTGGGCGTGGGGATGCCCACCGTGCGCGTGGATGCGATCACGGTGGGCGGCGCCAAGGCGTGAGAACTTCGCCTGTCGCGCTGCTAGCTGTGTAATCTCACCACGTTGTTCACGGGAGGGAGTCTGCTGAGGGGAGGTTGGTCGTCCAGCGCGGCGTGTGGTCGGCGCCAATTGTCGTCGTGCAGCCAGGCGTGGAGGTATTGGGCGTGCTGTTGGGAAGACTGGTAGGGGCGGCCCGGTGGGTCGCCCGCCCGATGGGCACCCGTATTGCAACCGCCGGCGCATTGTCGCCCTGAAGGGCGACCTACAGGAGATTTTGCAAGCCATTTGCAAATGTGACCGTAGGTCGGGCTTCAGCCCGACACATGCACCGACGCTGGCAACACGCAACCGTAGGGGCGACCCGCCGGGTCGCCCGCATTGCAAGCGCCAGCACCTGCGGGCGAGGCATCGCCTTGCCCCTACAAGGCCAACGCCGGCGCATTGTCGCCCGAAAGGGCGACCGACATGGACAATTGCAAGATATTTGCAAAAACAGGTGATTTTTGGATATTGTTCTGATTTTTGGTTATTTTTGAAGAAAACGCGAGACCTCCGCCCACACGCGATCCAACACATGGGCCTGGGCCTCGGCAAACGCGCGCGCCTTTTCTCCTGCCTGCGCGCGCTCATCAGGGCGCTCCAGCCAGCGGGATAAAACCGCGCGCAGCTCGGCCTCATCGCGTGCCACGACCGCGCCGCCCGCACGCACAAGCTCTGCATAGATCGCGCGGAAGTTCTGCACATGCGGGCCTGCGACGACCGGCACGCCCGCGCGCGCAGGCTCAAGCGGATTGTGCCCGCCTATGGGCGCAAGCGAGCCGCCCACGAAGGC
>WFOX01000011.1 GCA_015487905.1 Mariprofundales bacterium | reverse complement strand
CGCCCACACCAGCAGCCACACCGCGCCCGGCATTGCCGCAAATGACGCCCATGCCCCTGTTCCCGATGCGCCATCCACGGCGCAACCCCTGGATCCCGCCTGCGCAGCCCATGCCGCGCATGCGGCTTGCGCGCCGGCACAAGGCGCGGAGCGCCTGGCTATGCGCCTGCCCTCGCTCGTGCTGACCCCAGGCGCCGCCACCTCTCCGCCACAACTCGTCCTCACTCCGGATCGTCCACCCACCTTCCTCCTCGGCTGACGCATCCGCGCGCCTGCTGGCGCGCTTGATCCCGATGCCGAGGAGGTTCTGCCCATGCGCAGAAGCGTTCTTGCGCTGGCTTTTCTGTGCAGCGCAGGCGCCCAAGCCGAGGCGCTTGCGCTTGCCGATGCGGTGCACCTTGCCGCCCAACGCCATCCCGATGTCGTCGCCGCCGAAAAGCGCCTGGCCGCCGCCGAGGCCCGGGCCGAGCAGGCGCACAGCTATCGCTACAACCCCGAAATCAGCTACGAAGCCCAGCGCCGCAGGTTGCGTGACGGCGGCCGCACGCGCGATTTCTATCTCACGCTCGCGCAGCCCCTGGAGGTCGGCGGCAAGCGGGATTTGCGCATCCAGAAGGCCGAGGCCGAGCGCAAGGCCGCGGCGGCTGCGCTTGCGCTGGCAAGATTGCAAGCGGGCGTGCGGGCTGCGCGCGCCTATGTGCAGGCATGGCATGCGCAGCAACTGCTCCGGCTCCGCAAGCGCGAAGCGGCGCTCGCCCGGCGATTGGTTCAGGCTGCGCAGAAACGCCTTGCGCTCGGCGCAGGCTCAGCGGTTGAGCTGCAAGCCGCGCAAGGAATGCGCACCGAAGCCGAGCGTCGCCTTCTCACGGCCCGCGAGTCCTGGCTTGCCGCGGCCCGCGCCTTGCAGGAAGCGATCGGCGCCGACAAGCCCGTCTCCGCCCTTACGCTTCCCAAGCCGCCGCCGCTTGCGCTGCCAGATGACCCCGGCGCGCTTGCACGCGCGCGGCATCCCGAGCTGCGCCATGCGCAGGCGCTGCTGGATGCCGCGCGCCTGCAGGCAAGGCTTACGGAACGCGCCTGGACTCCCGACCCCACCTTGAGCGTGATGGTGGGGCGCGAGGCCGGCGACCGGCTCGCCAAGCTTGGCATCTCGGTGGCGCTCCCGATCTGGAACACCCGGCGCGATGCGGCGCGCGCGGCGTTTTCCGAGGCCGCGGCCCGCGAGGAGGAGCTCGCCTGGCTTGCCACGCGCCTTGCCCTTGCCGCACGCGAGGCCGCTCGTCGGCTGCAAGCCGCAGCACGCGCCTGGCAGGCCGCGCCGCCTGCGCCCTCGTTCGCGTTGCTGGAAAAGGCGCTGGATGCAGGCGAGATCGGCGTCGCTTCGTTCATCACGCTCGCCCAGCAGCTTCTGCGCGCGCAAGAGGCCCGACTTGGACTGCTGCGCGATCTCTGGCTTGCGCGCGCCCGCGCGGCCCAGGCGATGGGCTGCCTCACCTTTCTTCTCGGAACCTGCACGACGGAGGAACAGCCATGATCCTGCGCCACCCATGGAAATGGATGCTGATGCCCGCTGCGCTGGTGCTTGTCGCAAGCGCCCAGGCCCATGAAGGGGAACACGAAGGGCACCACGAGGAAGGCGTCGTGGAGCTTGCGGCGGAACAGGTGAAGGCCGCAGGCATCCGCAGCGAGGTCGTGCGCGAGCGCAAGCTTCCCGAAATCATCCGCGCACCCGCCGAGATCCGCTTCCACGGCTACCGCATGGCCGACATCACGGCCCGCGCAGGCGGCATCGTCACGGCGCGCCATGCACGCCTCGGCGATCGCGTGGAGGCGGGCGCGCCCTTGCTCGTGCTGCAAAGCCCGGCATTGGCGCGCGCCGAGGCCGCCTGGCTGGAAGCGAAGGCCGCACGCACACGCGCCCGGGCCGACTATGCGCGCGCCAAGCGTCTTGCGCCCGAGCGCATCGTCTCCGCTGCGCAGCTTCTCGCCGCGCAAAGCGCCTACGAAGCGGCCGAGGCTCGGCTTGCCGCAGCCCGCGCGCGCCTGGCCGCGTTCGGGTTGAGCGAAGCGGATTTGCAACAGTTGCTCCACTCCTCGCGCCCACGCTACGGCGAGCTCGTGCTGCGCGCGCCGATCGCCGGGCGCATCGTGCAGGACGCGGCGCGCCTCGGCATGCACGCCGCGGCCGGCACCTTGCTCATGCAGATCGCCGATGAGCGCGTGCTCTGGGCCGAGGCCCATGTGCCGCCTGAGGCACGTGCGCGCGTGCACGAGGGGGCTGAGGCCCGCGTGCGCACGAAAGACGGCCAGGTGTTTTCGGCCCGGGTGGCGACTGTGGAGCACCGACTGGATCCCACCACGCGCACCCTGCTCGTGCGCCTGGAGGTGCAAAACCGCGACGATCTTTTGCATCCGGGCATGTTCGTGGAAGCGGAGATCGCCGCCCCCATCGCGCGCAAGGCGCTGGCGATCCCTGCAAGTGCGAT
>WFOX01000010.1 GCA_015487905.1 Mariprofundales bacterium | reverse complement strand
GGCACGGGCGCGCGCGCGGAGCTCCTTGCCAAGCGCTTTCAGCTTGCCGTGCGCAGGCTCGGCTATGGCGAGCCGCCTTTGCTTGCCTGCGACCGCTTCCGCCCGCCCTTGGGGGAGCAGCTTGCGTTGTTCTGAATGCCGTGGGCACGGCGCGGTGCGCCGCCGGGGGCAGGAGGGTGCGCGGATGGGCGCAGGCAGGGGCGACCCGGCGAGTCGCCCATTTGCGCCGCGTTGCCTGCGTGGATGGTTGGTCTTGCGGGCGAGGCACCGCCTCGCCCCTACGGGCGATGATTGCGAACGCTGGCGTCCTGTTGCGCAAGACCGCGACCTACAGGGCATTTTGCCGTGTGGATGGTTTGCTTGCGTGCTGGGCATGCTGGCACTGCTCGTGGCCGGTGCCGCCTCGGCGCAGGAGCGCGTGGAATGGATCGCGCCCGTGGCGCTTGCGCCTGCGCAGGAGCCTGCGATCGTGCATGTGATCGCGCCGGGCGAAACAAGCTTCCGCGCCCTGCGTGCGCTCGGGCTGAATGCCCAGGCGATCCATGCGCTCGCCGCGGCGGCGCGCAAGGTGAAGCTGGATCTGCGGCGGGTGGCGCCGGGCGATTGGTTTGAAAAAAAGGCGGATGCGCTCATCTTTCATCCGCGCAGGCATCCTCCCGTGCGCTTCGCGCGCAAGAAGGGTGTTTGGCGCGCCGAGCCGCTTCCCGAGGCGCTTTCCGAGCGCATCGCCGTCTATGCGGGCGAAATCCGCGATTCCCTGTTCCTTGCCGGCGAGCGCGCAGGATTGGATGACCGCACGATCATGAATCTTGCCGACATCTTCGCCTGGGAAGTGGATTTCCATCATGACCTTCGCCCCGGCGATCGCTTTCGCGTCGTGTTGCGCGAGCGCTATGACGCGCGCGGCACGCTCGTGGAGGAAACGATTTTGGCCGCGCGCCTGATCCTGCACGGGCGCACGATCACGGCGCTGCGCTTTGAGGTCGCGCCGGGCCGCGCCGAATACTTCACGCCCGAGGGCAAGAACCTGCGCCGCAGCTATCTGCGCGCGCCGCTTCGCTACACGCGCATCTCCTCGCGCTTCACGCTGCACCGCAAGCATCCGATTTTGGGATACACGCGCGCGCACCGCGGCGTGGATTATGCGGCCCCGATCGGCACGCCCGTGCGCGCGGTCGGCGACGGGATCGTCACCTTCGCGGGCTGGCGCGGCGGCTATGGGAGGCTTGTGGAGATTCGCCACACGAACCGCATCCATCGCACGCGCTATGCGCACCTATCGCGCTTTGCGCGCGGCATCCGCCCGGGGCGGCATGTGCGCCAGGGCCAGGTGATCGGCTATGTGGGAAAAAGCGGCCTGGCCACGGGCCCGCATCTGCACTTTGAGTTCCTCGTGCGCGGGCGGCGCGTGAATCCGCTCACGATCCCGCGCCCGCGCGCGCGCAGCGTG
This sequence comes from Mariprofundales bacterium, assembly GCA_015487905.1. GTDB lineage: Bacteria > Pseudomonadota > Zetaproteobacteria > Mariprofundales > S012-25 > S012-25. The sequence continues at coordinate 1,377 of WFOX01000010.1, read as the reverse complement.
CCCAAAGGCCTGCTTGCGCGTTTTCGCGCGGCCACGGCACCGATGCTCGCGCTGCTCAATCAGCCCGTGCGCGTGGCGGCATGGGAGTGAAATCCCTATCTTCGCGCCTGGCATGAACAAGCAAATGCAGGAAACGCTTGCCGAAGCACGGCGCGTGTTTCGGATTGAGGCGGAAGCGCTGGAAAGCGTCGCGCGCGCACAAGGGGAATCGTTCGTAGAGGCCGTGGAGACGATCGTGGCCACGCGCGGGCGGCTTGTCGTCGTGGGGCTTGGCAAGTCCGGCCACATCGCGCGCAAGATCGCGGCCACCTTCGCCTCCACGGGCACGCCGGCCTTCTTCGTCCATGCGGCGGAAGCGCAGCACGGCGATCTCGGCATGATCACGGGCGAGGATGTGGTGCTCGCGATCTCGTTCAGCGGCGAAACCGAGGAGCTCGTGGGGCTTCTGCCTGAGGTCAAGCGCCGCGGTGCTGTGCTCATCGCGATGACGGGAAGGCCGCGCTCCACGCTTGCCAAGCATGCCGAGATCGTGTTGCCCGCGCCCGTGGCGCGCGAGGCCTGCCCGATGAACCTCGCTCCCACCGCTTCCACGACGGCGATGCTGGCCCTTGGCGATGCGCTCGCGATCGCCGTGCTCAAGCGCCGCGGCTTTCGCGAAGAGGACTTCGCGCGCGTGCATCCCGCAGGCAGCCTCGGCAAGAAGCTCAAGAAGGTTTCTGAACTCATGCGCACGGGCGCGGATGTGCCGCGCGCATCGGCAGGTGCGCCGCTCAAGGACGCGATCGTGGAGATGAGCCGCGGGCGCATGGGCATCGTGGGGTTGTTTGAAGGCGATGAGCTTGTGGGCTGCATCAGCGATGGCGATCTTCGGCGCATCTTGGAGCGCGGCGCTGTGGATCTGGAGGCGCCCGCGCGCCACTACATGACGCCTGCGCCCAAGCGCATTCGTGCGGATCGCTTGGCCGCCGAGGCCGTGCGCGTGATGGAGGACCACAAGATCACGGTGCTCTTCGTGGAGGATGAGCGGGGCCGCATCGTCGGCGCCGTGCATCTGCATGATCTTGTGGAGGCGGGGGTGGCATGAGCTTTCCTTGGGAAAAGGCGCGCGGCGTGCGGCTCGTCGTGCTGGATGTGGATGGTGTGCTCACCGACGGAAAGATTCGCATCAATGATGCGGGCGAGGAGGTCAAAGCCTTTGATGTGCGCGACGGCCACGGCATCAAGATGCTGCAACGGGCCGGCATCACCGCCGCGATCCTTACGGGCCGGCGCTCGCGCGTCGTGGAGCATCGCGCGCGCGAGCTTGGCATCGGCATCGTCCTGCAAGGGCGGCTGGACAAGGAGGAGGCGCTTGCCGAGATCCTCGCCGCGGCGGGC
>WFOX01000009.1 GCA_015487905.1 Mariprofundales bacterium | reverse complement strand
TTGAGTTTGAAATCACGCGCGCCGTGATCCACATCAAGTCGGTGAAAGGCGATTTTGTGGCGCCGGGCTATGCCTATCTGCGCATCACGCAGTTTCAGGAAGGCACCTCGCGTGAGCTTGCAAAAAAGATCCGCGAGCTTAAGCAGAAGGCCGGCGGGGCTTTGTATGGCGCGGTGCTGGATTTGCGCGACAATCCGGGTGGATTGCTGGATGAGGCCGTGGGGGTGGCCGATCTCTTTTTGGACAAGGGCGTGATCGTGAGCACGAAGTCGCGCGTGGGCCCAAGCCGCGTGTTCCGCGCAAGCCCCGGCGATGTGCTTGCAGGCGTGCCGCTTGTGGTGCTCATCAACCAGGGCACGGCTTCGGCCTCGGAGATCGTCGCTGGGGCCTTGCAGGATCATCATCGCGCCGTGCTCATGGGCGAGCATTCGTTTGGCAAGGGGTCTGTGCAAACGATTGCGCCGCTTCCGGACGGCTCCGCGATCAAGCTCACGACGGCCTTGTATTACACGCCGAGCGGCCGCTCCATCCAGGCCGAGGGGATCGCGCCCGATGTGGAGGTGCCCGAGCTTGAAGTCAAGGCCGAGCGCGTGCATCGCGGCTTTCGCGTGCTGGAGCGGGATCTGCGACGGCATCTCACGGTGCGCGCCAAGAAGAAGCAAGCAAAGCCGCTTCCGGGGCCTTCCGAGGAGATGCAAAAGCGGCTCGGCAAAGACTGGCAGCTTGAGCGCGCGCGCGATCTCTTAAAGGCCTTGCACGCGCTCGCCCGCCGCTCCTAGCGCTTGGCGCGCCCGCACCGGTTGCGTCGCTTGCCGCAGGCTGCGCGCGCGTGGTTGCGCGTGGCCGCCACAGCAGGCGTGGCGTTGCTCGTTGCCGCAAGCTTTTTCGCACCTTGGTGGGCGGCCGAGCATCAGGCGCCCTCTCCTCCAGTCTTTGAGGATTTCAGCCATGCGCCTGCAAAGCCTCCTGCGGCGTCCCCTTCTTTGCCTGCGCCGCGGCGCGGGCTTGTGCTCGTTATGGACGATGTGGGCTATGGGCGCAAGGCGCTGAACGAAATCTTTGCGCTTCCCGGCCCCATTGCGATTGCCGTGCTGCCCGGTGCTCCGTATGCGCTGGAGGCGGCGAAGCGCGCGCATGCGCGGGGCTGGCCGCTTCTTTTGCATCTGCCGATGGAGCCGCGCGTGGCGCGCTATCGCGCGCGCATGGATGCGCACTTTTTGCGCTTGGACATGAACGCCGAGGAGATTCGTGCGGTCATCGCGGCGGATTTGAGCTGGGCGCCGGGTGCAGTGGGCGTGAACAACCACATGGGCTCCGCCTTCACGGAGGACGGCGCGCGCATGCGCGTCGTGTTGGAGGCGCTTGCGGCGCGCGGATTGTTCTTTCTGGATTCGCTCACCACCCCCAACTCCGTAGCCGCGCGCCTGGGACGGGCGCTCGGCGTGCATGTGCTCGTGCGCGATTTGTTTTTGGATCACGATCCCACGCCCGAGGGGCTTGCCCGCGCTTGGCGGCATGCGCTTGCCTGCGCAAGGCGGCGTGCCTGCATCGTGATCGCGCATCCGCACGAGCGCACCTTGGCGTTTTTGCGCGCGCATTTGCCGGCGATTTCTTCTAGGCTACTTGCGCTGGATATGGTGGCTGCGCGCCAATGGGCGAAGGGAGGGTGATGGTGCGCGCAAAAACGCGCTTTGCGCGCCTGCGCCGTTGGTTCCTCACAGGAGTGGTGGCGCTTTTGCCGCTGGCCGCGGCCGTGCTGCTCGTCCATTGGCTGCTCAAGCTGGGCGACGAGCTTGTCACCTTGCTGCCGCACGCCTGGCGGCCCCAGGCGCTTTTCGGCCCTTGGGCGCCGCTTGTGGGCGTGGGGATCGCCTTGGGCTTTATCGTGCTCGTGGGTGCTGCAACGAGCTACTTGCTCGGCGCGCGCATCATGCGCGTGATTGACCGCGTGATGGAGCGCGTGCCGCTTGTGAGCACCTTGCATCGCGCCACGCGGCAATTGCTGCGCGCCGTGCTCAGCGAGGATGCGGAGGCGTTTCAGGAAGTCGTGCTGGCGCCGTTTCCAACGCAATCCACGCGCGTGATCGGCTTTGTGACGGGCTATGTGCAAGGCCCGGATGGAAACCGCTTGGCGGGCGTGTTCGTGCCTTCCACGCCTGTTCCTTCCACGGGTTGGCTATTGTTCGTGAAGCCCGAAGAACTCACGCCGCTGCCGATTTCCATTGACGATGCGATGAAGCTCGTGCTCTCCGGCGGCGCCTTGCTTGCTGAGGCATGGCCCGCGCGTTGGCGCTAGCGCTGGTGTTCGCCGTTCTCGGGCCGGCGTGGGCCGCGCCGCCCGCGGAAGAAGCGGCCAAGCTGCGCGCATCGCTTGCCGAGCATCCCGAGGATGCGCGGCGCTGGTTCCGGCTCGGCGTGGTGGAGGCCAAGCGCGGCCGCTTTGCCGAGGCCATTGAGGCCTTTCGCAAAGCCGCGCGCGGAATGCCAAATAGACCCGAGCCGCTTGTGAACCTCGCCGTGATCTACAACGAGCTTGGCGATGCGCATGCGGCGGCGGAGGCATTGGAGGCCGCGCTTGCTTTGCGTCCGGAGGATCCGTTTATCCATGAAAACCTAGGCGAGGTGTATTTGAAGCTTGCGATTGAGGCTTTTGCGCAGGCGAATAAGCTGCGCCCGAACCCGCGCGTTCACGCGCTTTTGCAGGCGCTTGTGCAGGCGCGGCGCTTGCACCCTGCACCCAAGGCCGCCGAGCGGTTGCAAAAACCGCGCCCCAAGCCGCATGTGGCTGCGTTGCCTGGGCACGATGCGTATGCGCGCCCATCTTCCCCGACCAACGCCGCCCAACCGGATTGGCGCCGCGAGGTGCGGGCCGCATTGGAGCGCTGGCGCACGGCCTGGAGCGCGCGCGATCTTGCGGGCTATTTCGCGATGTATGCCCCTGGGTTTCACCCTAAGCGCTTTGCGTCCCACAAGGCCTGGCGGCGCTACAAAACGCGCGTGATTTTGGGGAAGCGGTTTATCCAAGTGCGCATCTCGCAGCTTGAGCTTGTGCGTCTTGCGGATGGGCGCGTGCGCGCACGCTTTGTGCAAGACTATCGCGCCGACGACTACCATGATCGCGTCCGCAAAGAGCTTATCTGGGAGCGCAAGGATGGGCGCTGGCGCATTGTGGCTGAGCGCGTGCGCTAGCCTCATCGGGCTTGCCTCGTGGGCGATGGCCGCGCCCGAGTTGGATGCGCGCGCTTGGCAGCGCTTGGCCGCGGCCCTATCCGATCCTGCAAGCGACCTTGCGCTTCCCGCCACGGAACGCGCGGCGCTGCTTGCCACGGCCGCGTTGGAGCTTGGCGATGCCGCCAAGGCCGCCCGCATCGCCGATCCCTATGCGCAGGCGGATCCGCTGGCGGCGATGGTGGCGGCCGAAGCGCATCGGCGCCTCGCCTTGGCCAAGCTCGCCGATGCCGGGGACTACGCGCGGCCCGTGGCCAGCGATGCGCGTTTGCTCGCGGCGGCCGATCTTGCCAAGGGGCTTGCGGAAGCGCGTGCGCGTGCGGCACTTGTGCTGGATCGGTTGGACGGCGTGCTCGGCGTGCCGGTGGATATCCTGAAGGTGCCCGAAGGACAGAGCGTGTTCATCGTGGATAAGGCGCGCGCGCGGTTGATGGTGTTTCATGCCGAAGCAGGCAAGCTCGTGCGCGTGGCGGATGAGTATGTCGTTACAGGAAAAAAGGGCGGCGATAAGCGGCATGAGGGCGATGGGCGCACGCCAAGCGGCGTGTATCGGTTTTTGGGTGCGCGCCGCGATCCCGCATTGATGCCGCGCTATGGGCCGATCGTGTTTCCGATTGACTATCCGAATCCCGTGGATCGGCTGGAGGGCAAAAACGGCCACGGCATCTGGCTGCACGGCTATCCGAAGCGCGCCAAGCGTCGTCCGCCGCAGGATACGCGCGGCTGCTTTTCGGTGCCGAACGATACGCTTGTGAAGCTTGCGCATTGGATTGCGCCTGAAACGACATGGGTGGTGGTGGGCAGCAACCTGCGCTTCAACGAGGACGAGGCGCGCAAGCGCCTTGCCGATTCGCTCACCAAGGCCATTGAGCGTTGGCGGCGGGATTGGGAAAGCCTGGATGTGGAGGCCTATTTGCGGCACTACGATGCCCGGTTTCGGGCGGGGGCGATGGACTTGCGCGCCTGGGCGCGCTACAAGCGCCGCATTGCGCGCAGCAAGACGTTCATCCGCGTGCAGATCTCCAAGCTTATGTTGTTGCACGATCCGCATCCGCACCCGTTTGGGGAGTTGGCGGTGGCGTCCTTCGTGCAGCGCTATGTGTCCAACAACTACCGCGACATCACGCGCAAGCGCCTGTATCTTGTGCGCAGATCCCCGGATGCGCCGTGGCGCATCCTTGCGGAGGAGGCCGAGCCATTGCAGGCAAGGTAGAGGACTTTGCAAGCCGCAAAATCGCGAAGCTGGAAGAAGAAAACGCGGCTTTGCGCGCGCACGCGGCGGCGATGCTTGCGCGCGTGCGCGAAAACGAGGCGTTGTATCGCAAGCTTTTTGCGCTGGAACGCGAGGTGCTCACGGCCGGTGATGCCGAGGATGCATGCTTTGCTTTGCTGAAAGGATTGCGCGCCGATTTTGAGCTGGACTTTGCGCGCCTTTGGCTGTGCCGCGAGGGGATGCTCGCAGGCCAGCCGATGCAAGGATTATCCGAGCGCGATCTTGCTTGGATTGAGCGCACGGAGATGGCGAGCATGGGGCTTAGCGAGGCGCGGCCCGTGCGCCTTTTGGAACTTGCTCACCCTGCCGAGGATTTTCCGTGGGCGATGCCCGAAGGGGCGGACTTGGGCTCGCTGGCCGTGCTATTGCTCGGCGATCCTGCGCGTCCTGTCGGTGTGTTGGGCTTGGGCGCGCGCTCGCGCGAGCGCTTTCGGCCTGGGCTTGGCACGGACTTTCTCGCCCACATGGGCGAGATCTTCGGCCTCGTGTTGGAGCATGCGGCTGCGCGGGCGCGCATTGCGGAGCTTTCCTTGCGCGATCCGACCACGGGCGCGCGCTCTGTGCGCTTTTTCCGCGCACGCTCCCATCAGCCGCTCGCGCAATGGTTCGGAAGCCTCGCGCCGGTGGGTTGCCTCGTGCTGGATGTGGATGATTTCCATGCGCATACAAGCACGGATGCCGAGGCGGCGGAGGAGCTGTTGGAAAAGGTCGCGCAAGCCATGCAAAGCGGCATGCGCAAAACCGATCCCGTCGTGCGGCTGGAAAGGGACGCCTTTGCGGCCTTTTTGCCGGGCTGCGCGCTTGCGCGGGCAAAGGAGATTGCTTCCGAGGTGCTTGCGCGGTGTGCGAAGCTGCGCTGCAAGGATGCGCCTGTGTCTGTGAGCATCGGTGTTGCTTGCGCGGACGACCTCCAAGGCACGCCCATCAAGGATTTGGTTGCACGCGCGGAGCGGGCGATGCTGGTTGCAAAGGCGCTTGGCGGCGGCCGCGTGGAAGAGGCGCATGAAGCTGCATGAGCTTGCTGCGCGGTTTTTGCACGAGCTTGCCCATGTGCGCCTTGCAAGTCCGCACACGGTGGCTGCTTACAAACGCGATCTTGCCGGGCTTTTGCAGCGCTGCGGCGAAAAACCCGCACGAGCGATCACGCCTGCGGACATAGAGGCCTGGCTTGTCGCTGAAGCCGCACGCGGGCTTTCACCAAGCACGCTTGCGCGGCGACGCTCGGCGGCTTCCAGCATGTTCGCGATGGCGGTGCGTTGGGGCCTTGTGGATGCCAATCCCGTGGAGCTTGTGCCTACACCGCGCAAGCCCAAACCGCTTCCACGCCATCTTGCTGAGGAGCAGGCGCTTGCGCTTGTCGCCGAGGCCGAGCGCGCCGAGGCCTTGCGCGATGCGGCGCTGCTCGCCCTGCTTTACGGCGCGGGCTTGCGCGTGAGCGAGGCGGTGGGATTGCGCACGGAGGATGTGCGCGTGCGGGAAGGCATCGTGCGCGTGCGCGGCAAAGGCGGCAAGGAACGCGAAGCGCATTTGCCTCCTTATGCGCGCGAGCTGGTTGCGCGTTGGCTTGAAGCGCGGCCGCCGCGCGGCGAGGCGCTCTTTCCGGGCAAACGCGGCGGCTTTCTTTCCGTGCGCACGGCGCAGCGCATCGTGGCGCGCTGGGGGCGCCTTGCGCATGCCGACGGCGCAACCCCGCATCGCTTGCGGCATTCGTTTGCAACGCATTTGCTCGCCGCCGGCGCAAGCCTGCGCGCAATCCAGGAGCTTTTGGGGCACGCTTCACTGGCCACGACCGAGCGTTATGCGGCGCTGGAATGGACGCGGCTTGCGCGCATTTACGATGCCGCGCATCCGCGCGATCGCTGGGAACAAAAACGCGCTGCTAACGAGAAAGCGAAAACCAGCGCCCGTTGACTTGCACGCGCTTGATGGGCTTTTGGATGCGGATTTGCAATACGAACGGCGCAAGCACCTGCACGCAAAGCTGCGCGTTTGGCCGAGCAAACACCTGAAGCTGTATCATCCCGTCTCGTGTGCGCAGGCGCTTTGCTTGCACGCGATGACAGGGCGAGGGCTTGATCCCATGCACCTCCAACACAAACGTCTCATTTTTGTGCACAAGGCGCACTTCTTCTATTTTGGCGAGGACGCGGGAGGCATCCTCTGATTTCGCGGATATGGTAAGCGCGCCTGCAAAAAGCGCGCAGCCCAACCACATGATCAGCCGCACTTGGACTCGCCGCACTCCAGGCACACATTGCAGTTGTCCAGGCGCACGACCGCCGCCGCGCCGCAGGCCGGGCATTGCTGGGCATTTTTGAGGCCCTCCTCACCGAGCACCTCGCGCGCCTTCTTGCGCTTGGCCTCAAGCTCCGGCGTGGCCAAGCGCCCGTCCATCATGCCGATCTCAATGAGATGCTGCTCAATCACCTCGCCGATCTCGGCCACCAACGACGGCATGTATTTGCCACCCTTCTTGTAGTAGCCGCCGCGCGGGTCAAAGACGCTTTTGAGCTCCTCCACCAGAAAGCTCACATCGCCGCCCTTGCGGAAGATCGCCGAGATCACGCGCGTGAGCGCCACGATCCATTGAAAGTGCTCCATGTTCTTGGAGTTGATGAAGATCTCAAACGGCCGCCGCTTGCCGTTTTCATCCACGATGTCGTTGATCGTCACATAGATGGCATGCTCGGAAAGCGGCGTCTTGATCTTGTAGGTCTTCCCTTCCAGCGGCCCCTCGGGGCGCTGCAGGATCGGATGGTGCTCCTTTTTCTCTTTTTCCTCGCCGGGCTTGATGACCTCATAGCCAACGATCTTTTTCTCAATCTTCACAGGCATCGTGCCCTCCTTGTGTAAAACAATGGCAACAGGCTTGCACGCGCCGCAAACATCGTTGCTGAAAGGTTCGTGCGCGGCCTGCTTGCAAAAGTATGCGGCGCCTCACGCCAGGCCGCCAGCACCCAGAGGTTGATCGGCGGAAGCTTGAGCTCAGGCCAAATGGGCTTAGAGCCGGCCATAGTAGCCCTCCTTGAGCGCGTCGTAGAGGTTTGCGGCCACATGCACCTCGCCCTCGTATTCCACCTCTTCGTCGCCGCGCACCTCCACAACCGAGCCGTCCTCCAGCTTGAAGCGGTAGATCGTGTTCTTGAGGTCTTGTTCTTTGACGAGCACGCCCGAGAAGACCTCGGGGTTGAAGCGGAAGGTCGTGCAGCCTTTGAGGCCCTTCTCATAGGCGTAGAGATAAATGTCCTTGAAGTCCTCGTAAGGGAAGTCCGTGGGCACATTGATCGTCTTGGAGATGGATGAGTCCACCCATTTTTG
>WFOX01000008.1 GCA_015487905.1 Mariprofundales bacterium | reverse complement strand
GTGGCGCTGGCGCGCAAGCAGCAGCGCGCGGTTGTGGCCGTGGAAGTGGCCGAAGAAGAAGCGCTTGGGGTCAACGACCGCGTGCAGCTTGCGCGGGCCGAGCGCATCTTGCAGCGGCGGATCATCCAGGAATGGCAGCGCAAGGGGGTCACGATTGAGCAGCCTGAGACCGTGCGCATTGAGATGGGGGTGGCGATCGGCGAGGACACCGTGATCCATGCAGGCTGCCAGCTTCTGGGGGAGGTGCACATCGGCGACGGTTGCGAGCTCGGCCCCTATGCGGTGCTGCGCGATGTGTGGCTGGATGACGGCGTGCGCGTGCTGCCGTTTTCGGTGCTGGAGGGGCCGGAAACCGAGCTTGCCGCAGGCGCGCGCGTGGGGCCGTTTGCGCGGCTTCGGCCCGGGGCGCGGCTGGGCGAGGATGTGCGCGTGGGCAACTTCGTGGAGGTCAAAAACAGCGTGCTCGGGCGCGGCACGAAGGCGAACCATCTCACATACCTCGGCGATGCCGAGATCGGCGAGGGCTGCAACATCGGCGCAGGCACGATCACCTGCAACTATGACGGCGCGAACAAGCACAAGACGGTGATTGAAGACGATGTCTTTGTGGGGTCGGACACTAAGCTCATCGCGCCCGTGCGCGTCGGCAAAGGGGCCACGATCGGCGCAGGCTCCATCATCACCAAGGATGTGCCGCCGGGGGGGCTTACCTTGAGCGCGCGCGTGGAGCAGCGGCACTTCCCCGATTGGCGGCGCCCGCGCAAGAAGAAGTAGGGCATGTGCGGCATCATCGGCATGGCGCTTGCGCACGGGCGGGCCGAGCCGCTTCTTTATGAAGCGCTCGTGCGCATGGAATACCGCGGCTACGACAGCGCCGGCATCTGCACCTTGGATCACGAGGGCCTGCATTGCGTCAAGGCCGTGGGCAAGCTGCGCGAACTCAAAAAGGCGTTGGCTGCCTCGCCGTGCCCGGGAAGGATCGGCATCGGCCATACGCGCTGGGCAACCCACGGGCGCCCGAGCTACGAAAACGCCCATCCACATCGCGCAGGTCCCGTGGCACTCGTGCACAACGGCATCATTGAAAACCATCAAACGCTGCGCCGCGCGCTGGAAGATGAAGGCGCGCGCTTTGCCTCGGAAACCGACAGCGAAACCGCCGCCCAACTGTTTGCGCGCAGGCTTGCCGATGGCATGGATCCCACCGATGCCTGGCGTGCCACGATCACCACACTGGATGGCGCCTTTGCGCTTTGCGCGCTTGTGCAAGGGGAAGCGCGCATCTGGTTTGCACGGCAAGGAAGCCCTCTGCTCATCGGCCGAAGCGCCCAAGGCATGTTTGCGGCCTCGGATGCGCTGGCGCTCGCCGGGCCTGCCGATGAGGTCTGCTACTTGGATGAGGGCGATTGGGGCGTGCTGGATGCCGGCGCCTTGCGGCTTTGGGATGCGCAAGGAAAGGAAAAGCGTCCCAAGTGGCGGCCGATGCCGGTGGTGGCTGCGGAGGCCACAAAGGGCGGCTTTTCGCATTACATGGAAAAGGAGATCATGGAGCAGCCGGCGGTTGCGCGCCGCATCGCCGAGGCCTATGTGCAGGATGAGAAGATCGTGTTTCCTGAGCTGGAGCGCATCTCGGGGCTGCCGGAGCGGCTCGTGATCGTCGCCTGCGGCACTTCCTATCATGCCGGGTTGCTTGCGCGCTATTGGTTGGAGCGGCTTGTGCGCATCCCCGTGGAGGTGGATGTCGCGAGCGAATACCGCTATCGCGATCCCGTGATCGGCCCCGGCACATGGATGATCGCGATTTCGCAATCGGGCGAAACCGCCGACACCTTGGCGGCGCTGCGCATGTTCAAGGCGCGCACGCCGGACAATCCCGCCATCGCGCTTGTGAATGTGGCCGCCTCTTCGCTTGCGCGCGAGGCCGATGCGATGATTGAGCTTTTGGCCGGGCCTGAGATCGGGGTGGCCTCCACAAAGGCCTTTCTTGCGCAGTGCCAGGTCCTCGCGCTCTTCACGCTTTGGCTGGCCGCGCGCATGGGGGGCAAGGCCCCGCCGGGCGCGGTGCAGGCGCTTGCCAAGGCGCATGAAGGGGTGGAAGCAGCACTTTCCGTGCGCGAGGCGGCGCGCCGGGCGGTGCCTGAGTTTGCCGATGCGCGCGGCGCGCTCTTTCTCGGGCGCGGCCCGGGCTATCCGTTGGCGTTGGAGGGCGCGCTCAAGCTCAAGGAGATCAC
>WFOX01000007.1 GCA_015487905.1 Mariprofundales bacterium | reverse complement strand
CGCGTGGCGGCCTGGTTCGTGCCGATCGTCGTGGCCGTGGCGGTCGTCACCTTCTTCGTCTGGTGGATCTGGGGCCCCGAGCCGCGGCTTGCGCATGCGCTTGTGAATGCTGTCGCCGTGCTCATCATCGCTTGCCCCTGTGCGCTCGGGCTTGCCACCCCCATCTCCATCATGGTGGCGACAGGGCGCGCGGCGACGATGGGCGTGCTCTTCCGCGATGCTGAGGCGATTGAGACGCTCGGCAAGGCCGATGTGCTCGTTGTGGACAAAACAGGCACGCTCACCGAGGGAAAGCCGAGGCTCGTGCAGGCCGTGCCCGCCGAGGGCGTGCAAGAAGCGGAGCTTGTGCGGCTTGCCGCATCCATTGAGGCCGCAAGCGAGCATCCGCTCGCGCGCGCGATCGTGGAGGGGGCGAAAGCGCGCGGCGCGGCACCCTTGCCCGTGCGAGACTTCGTCTCCGTGCGCGCGCGCGGTGCGAAGGGTGTGGTGGACGGAACCACCGTGGTGCTTGGCAACGCCGCGATGATGCGCGAGGAAGGTGTCGCGCTGGATGAGGCCTGGCTTGAGAAGGCCGAGGCGCTGCGCGGGCAGGGGGCCACAGCCGTGTTCGTGGCTGCGGGCGGCAGGATGCTCGGGCTTTTGGCCGTCGCCGATCCGATCAAGCCGACCACACCCGAGGCCCTGCGCGCGCTTCGCAAGCTGGGCGTGGAGGTCGTGATGGCGACCGGCGATGCGCGCACGACGGCCGAGGCCGTGGCGAAGAAGCTCGGCATCGCGCGCATAGAGGCCGAGGTGGATCCCGAGGGCAAGGCAAGGCTCGTGCGCGCGCTCAAGGATGAGGGGCATATCGTGGCGATGGCCGGCGACGGCGTGAACGATGCGCCGGCTTTGGCCGCCGCCGATGTCGGCATCGCGATGGGGCATGGGGCCGATGTGGCCGTGGAGGCGGCGGGGGTTACGCTCGTGAAGGGAGACCTTCGCGGCATCGTGCGCGCGATGCGGCTATCACGCGCCACCTTGCGCAACATCCGCCAGAACCTCTTCTGGGCCTTCGCCTACAACGCGCTCGGCGTGCCGATCGCGGCAGGCGTGCTCTATCCGTTCTTCGGCCTTCTGCTTTCGCCGATCATCGCCGCGGCCGCAATGAGCTTTTCGTCGGTTACGGTGATCACGAACGCGCTTCGGCTTGCGCGCGTGCGCCTATAAAGCGCTGAGGATTGAACTTGACATGATTTGATTCATCATTCACGATTCAAATATGCAACAAGCCGAGCGCATCTTGCAAGCGGCTGAGGCGCGCTTTCGCGACTACGGCTATGCGAAGACGACCGTGGCCGAGATCGCGCGCGATGCGGGTGTCTCAGTCGGCGGCGTCTATCGCTTTTATCCGAGCAAGGAGGCGCTGCTCGTGGCCTCCGTTCGGCGCGCGCTGGAGGAAAAGCTCGCCGCAGGATTGGCTGCGGCGGAGAAAGAGACCGACGCCTTTGCGGCCTTGCAGGCGTTTTTGCTCGCGCGCTTGCGCGTGGGGCATGCGCAGGTCGCGGGCACGCGGCACTTCTATGAGATGCTCCAGATCATCAACGAGCGCCATCGCGATCTCTTGCTCGCCTATGAGCAGAAGGTGATCGCCGTGATTGCGGACATTCTGCGCCGAGGCGTCCAGCAAGGGCGCTTTGCCGTGGAAGATGCCGAGCAAACCGCCTACGACATTCATCAGGCCACCTTGCGCTACAACTCGCCGATTGCGCTCAAGCGCAACGAGCTTCCACAGCTTGAGAGAGACCTCGTGCGCTTTCTCAAGCTGCTGGATCGGGGGCTTTGCCCCCGCCCATCCCGCAACCAAGGAGGAGGACGATGATCGGCAAGAAAAACATGGCCTTCGGGTTCTTCTACTTCCTCACGACGCTGGGGCTCGGCATGTTCCTCGCAAGCAAGTTCAGCCTGCCGCCTGCCGAGCTTGGCAAGTGGTTGCAGTCGCCGCAGCACGGCATCCTCAAGGCCGCGCATGCGCACGGGAATCTGGAAAGCGTGCTCAACATCGTGATCGGCTATCTGCTCTGCCGGCTCGCCTTGGAGGAGTGGATCGCCAAGACGGTCTCTTGGCTGCTCATCATCGGCGCCTTGTTCCACTCGGGCATGCTCTATCTTGCCGGGCTTGGCGTGGGTGTGGCAGGCAAGCTCACGCCGATCGGCGCGATTTCATTGGTGATCGTGATGGTGCTCATGGGTATCGGCGTGCTACGCTTGCAAAGGGTGGATTGATGGAAAAAGGCGGCTTTTGCCCCGTGCCCGTCTGGGACGGGATCGTGCGCGCAACCCATTGGGTGAATGCCCTGTGCGTGGCCGCATTGCTGGTGCTTGGCGGGATCATCTGGCTCGAGAAGCCCCTGGGGCTGGCCAAGGCCGCCAAGGCGACGATCACGGATCTGCACGCCGCGATCGGTTTCGCCTTTGCGGCCTCGCTGGGCTTGCGGCTTGCGTATCTCGTGAGTGCGCCCAAAGGGCCGGCCTCGTGGCGCGATCTCGTGCCGCTGGAGGTGGCCCGCCGCGCCGAGCTTGTCGCCACCTTGCGCTACTACCTGGGCGGGTTGCGGGGCACTCCACCCCTCTATTTCGCGCACAACGCGCTCGCGGGCCTTGCCTATCTCGGCTTTTTCGCGCTTGGCCTCGTGCAGGTCAGTTCAGGCGCGGCAATGTATCTGCTTGCGCCTGGGCGCGGTGCGGCCTATGCGCATGAGGGACATGAGGAGATGGAAGAGATCTGGCCGCCTGCGTGGCTGCACGAGCTGCACGAGGCGGGGGTGCTCTTCATTCTGCTCTTCGTCCTTCTGCATCTCGGGATGGTTGCGCTGCATGAGATCCGCGAGCAGCGTGGGCTGATCTCGGGCATGGTCTCGGGATGCAAGTTCTTCCGCGAGGAGGAGCTTGCCAAACTCGGCATGGATGCCGAAGACAAGGGAGGTGAAACATGAGAAAGACGGCAATCGTGGTCGCGGCGCTTGTGGGCGCGTCCGCAGCCTTCGCAATGCCGCGCATGGGCGGTGGCCAGATGATGGGCGGACACATGATGGGTTGGCATCACGGCATGCACGGGCACTGGATGCATTGGCTCAAAAAGGCCGATGCGAACGGCGACGGCAAGGTGACGAAGGAAGAGTTCATGCAGGCCGCCAAGCGCTATGCGGAGAAGAAGTTTTCGTGGCTGGATGCGAACGGCGACGGCGTGATTGATGAAAAGGATCGCGAGGCGCGCATAGATAAACATTTTGATGCGATGGACGCCAACCACGACGGCAAGATCACGCGCGAGGAATGGCGCGCGTTTCACAAGAAGATGCACGAGATGCACAAGAAACCCATGAAAGGAGGCATGTGATGGCGGAACCTGTGATCGCGGCAAAGGAGCCGATGGTGATGGAGCTGGAGCCTGGCACCTACTATTGGTGCGCGTGCGGCAGGAGCAAGAATCAACCGTTTTGCGACGGCTCGCACGAGGGCACAGGCATCACGCCCCAGGCGTTTGAGGTGAAGGAAAAGCAGACGGTCGCGATCTGCATGTGCAAGCACACGAAGACGCCGCCTTTCTGCGACGGCTCGCACAACGCGCTGTAAATCCGGCGCCTGCTGGTGGGGGGCGACCCATCAGGTCGCCCCCTGCGGCTGCCCATTGCACACGCTGGCGCAGATGCCGGGCGAAAGCCCGACCTATTTACGGGTGGTTCGCAAAGTGCAATGTAGGTCGCGCTTTGGCGCGACATCTTGCCGGCATCTGCAACCATCGCCCGTAAGGGTGTGGCGAGACACGCCCAGGCACGCCGGCGCCGACAAAGGAGGACTGCATGGCGCAGATGCGGATGCATGTGCAGGCACCTGTGGAACCGATCTTCGCGCGGCGCTGGAGTCCGCGCGCCTTTGACGAGGCCACACCCGTGCCGCATGACGCGCTCGCCTCCATGTTGGAGGCCGCGCGCTGGTCGCCGTCCGCCTACAACCGCCAGCCCTGGCGCTT
>WFOX01000006.1 GCA_015487905.1 Mariprofundales bacterium | reverse complement strand
CGCTCACCTGCGACGATCGCTTCCTCGTGCGCGCCTTCGGCCAAGGCTTGAGGCTTTTGGATCATCCCGAGGTGCATCTTTACAACCTGGATCCGAAGGTGCTGCATCTTTGGGGTTGGCGCGAGCGCAAGGATGGGAAGCTGGAGGTGCCTGTGGCGGCGATCGTGCCCGGGCATCTCATGGGAAGCGGCATCGGCGCGCTATCGGTGACCACAGGCGATTACGACATCCTTTGCCACGATGAGGAGGAGGTGCGCAGGCACGGGCTGGATGCCCTGCGCTTCGGGGATTTCGTGGCCATTTTGGATCATGACGGGCGCTATGGGCGCACCTGGCGGCGCGGCGCGGTCACGATCGGCATCGTGATCCATTCGGATTCGCCGCTTGCGGGCCACGGCCCCGGTGTGACGACGCTTGCGACAGCCTTGGATGGCAAGCTCATCCCCGTGCGCGATCCTGATGCGAATCTCGGCAAGCTTTTGGGTATCGGGCGCTTCCGCGAATCTCCTTCCCCAGAGGCTCAGCCCGCGGGATAGCCGAGGCGTGCATCGGCCTGCACGGGCCGCTCAGGCGCAAACGGCGCCATATCCAATGCAGGCGACTTGCCTGCAATCCAGTGCGCGATGATCTCGGCCGTGATCGGCGCAAGCAACACGCCGTTGCGATAGTGCCCCGTGGCCACCCAAAGCCCGGGATGCGCGCGCACGGGGCCGAGAAACGGCAATCCATCCGGCGATCCCGGGCGAAAGCCCGTCCATTGCCGCTCTATGGGCCAGGCGAGCAGCCCCGGCAAGATCTCGTGAACAGCCCCCAGCAGAGCCGCGCGCGCCTCTTGCGTGGGGCGCCGATCAAAGTCCGCGCGCTCCATCGTCGCGCCCACGAGCACGCGCCCGTCCTTGCGCGGCACGGCATAGACGCGCGCGTGTTTGACGATGTGCCGCAGCAGCCCCGGCCTTGCGCGCACAAGCACGATCTGCCCCTTCACGGGCTCCACGGGAAGCGCGATGCCGAAGCGTTTGCCCAACCGCCCGCTCCATGCGCCCGCAGCAAGCACGACGGCCTGCGCCGCCAGCATCTCGCCGCTGCGCGTGCGCACGCCCCCGATCCTGTCGCCATCGCGCACAAGCTCCACAACTTCCGTGCGCTCGCGCAGCTCCACGCCCGCCCGCACAAGCGCCGTGCGCGCTGCTTTGAGCACGCGCGGATTGCGCGCCTGCGCCACATCCGGCCACAAAAGCCCGCGTTGGATTTGCGGGGCGAGCAGCGGCTCCTCGCGCTGCAACGCCTCGCCGCTTATATCCTCCACGCGCCAGCCGAATCGCCGCGACCACGCAAGGGCCTCTTCGCATTCGGGATCGTCCGCGCGCGCAAACGGCACCAGCATGCCCGTGCGGAAAAACTCAATCTCCATCCCGCCCCGCTCGCGCAGCTCCTCGGCCAGCGACGGCCAAAGCGCAAGGCTTGCCTCTACAAGGTGCGTGAACGCATCGGGATACAACCAAGGCTGGATCGGACAAAGAATCCCGGCGCCCGCCCAAGAGGCTTCCGCCCCAAGCCTTTTGCGCTCCAACACGACAGGTTCCGCGCCGAGATCCTTCAGCCGCAGCGCGATCAGCGCGCCGATGATGCCACCGCCGATGATCACCACCCGCATCGCGCCACTCCCTTCTTGCCCCCTGCTTGCGCGTGCTCCATCCTGCGCCGCATGCAAAGCCGCATTCACGAAGCGTATCAGGCCTGCTTGGCGATCGCATCCCGCCATGCGGAAAACTTCCCCACGGCCTCGCGGTTGCTTGCGCCGCACTTGCGCCCTGCCGTGGCCGCGATCTACGCCTTCGCGCGGCTTGCCGACGACATGGCGGATGAGGGCAACATCCCGCCCGAGGTGCGCCGCAAACGGCTGGATGCGTGGGAAGAGCTTCTCGTGCGCTGCGCCCGTGAAGAAGTGGATCATCCCGTCTTCCTTGCGTTGGGCGATGCGATCCGCCGCTTCCAAATCCCGCTTGCGCCCTTGCAAGACCTGCTCGTGGCCTTCCGCATGGACACCGAAATCGCCGCCTATGCGAGCGAGGAGGAACTGCTCTTTTATTGCCGCCATTCCGCCGCGCCGATCGGGCGGCTCCTTTTGCACCTGCACGGCGTACATGAGGCTAACTGGGTCGTGGCCTCCGATGCGCTTTGCATCGCGCTGCAACTTACGAACTTTTGGCAAGACTTCGCGGAAGACCTTGGGCGTGGACGCTGCTATCTCCCCGCCAACTGGCTTGCCCGCGCGGGGCTTACTCCGGAAGACCTCGTGCAAGGGCGCTGGACGGAAGAAGCGCTTGCGCCCGCTTGGGAGGCCGCCTTCGCCTTCACGGAAAAGCTCTATGCCGAGGCCAAGCCGCTGCTTGGGATTCGCCCCTTGCGGCTGCGCCTACAAGCTGCGGCCAGCTTTGCAGGAGGAAAGCGCGTGCTCGCCAAAGTGAAACGCCGCAAGCAGGCGCAAGAGCGGCCCGTGCTCAACTTCCGCGATCGCGCGCGCATGGTGTGGTTCGCGTTGCGGACGGCGCTGCGATGACGCCGCAAGCGTATTGCGAAGCGCGCACGCGCGGCGCGGGAAGCTCCTTTTACTACGCCTTTTTGTTTCTCCCGCCGGATAAACGCCGCGCCATGATGGCGCTTTACGCCTTTTGCCGCGAAGTGGACGACATCGCCGACCGCATCGCCAATCCCGAGGTCGCCGAGGCCAAACTCGGCTTTTGGCGCGAGGAAATCGCGCGCGCCTTTCATGGGCAGCCGCAGCATCCCGCCGCGCGCGAAATCGCCTGGGCGCGCACGCGCTTTGATTGGGATGAAGAGCTCTTTTGCGAAATCTTGGACGGCATGGCCATGGACATCGCACGCGCGCCGATTCGCACCGATGCGGAGCTTGCGCTTTACTGCTACCGCGTGGCCGGCGCCGTGGGGCTGCTTTCCATTGAAGTCTTCGGTTACGAAGATCGTCGTGCGCGCGACTTCGCGGTGAAACTCGGCGAGGCCTTGCAGCTTACGAACATCCTGCGCGATCTCGCCGAAGACGCCGCCCGCGGACGCTTTTACCTTCCTGAGGAAAGCCGCCGGCGCTTCGGTGCAAGCGAAGAGGACCTGCGCACGGGCAACCTGCACGAAGGCCTCCTCAGCTTGCTCGCCCACTATGCCCACAAGGCATCCGCCACCTACCAAGAAGCGCTTGCGCTGCTTCCGCGGCGAGATCTGGCAACTCTAGAGCCGAGCTTGCTCATGGGCGCGATCTATCACGCGCAACTGCGGCGCTTTTCCCGCATCGGCATGGATGTGTGGCGCAAAAGCGCCCACATCGCGCCGATCACCAAGCTTTGGATCGCTTGGCGCACCCATCGGCGCTTGGCGCGCGGCCGCCTTCCTGATTGGTAAGCGATGGCGCGCGTCATCATCATCGGCGGTGGCATCACGGGACTTGTCTGCGCCGAACGACTTGCCGCCAAAGGCGTCTCCGTGCTGCTTTTGGAAGCCGCGCCTGAGCTCGGCGGCCGCGCAGGCGGCTTTCGCGACCCTCTCACGGGCCTTTGGCTGGATCGCGGCCCACACCTTGTCTCCGGCGCTTACCACGCTTTTCTCGGTTGGTGTCGGCGCATCGGCGCGGGCGAAGAAATCCGCTGGCAAACGCGGCTTTCGCTCACATTCGTGCATAAAAACGGCAAAAGAACGCACCTGCAACCGCACCGCTGGCCCTGGCCTGCGACATTGCTTGCCGCCACCGCGCGCCTTTGGGGCGCAAAGGCCGCCTGCGCGCTTGTGCGCATGCGCTTTGCCGCCCCGCGCGATGGGGAAACGAGCGCCGCCTGGCTTGCGCGGATCGGCGCTCCTGCCAGCTTGCGCGCCGAGCTGCTGGATCCCTTGCACCTTGCCATCATGAACGCCCATCCCCACCAAGCGCCCGCCACGAGCTTTCGCAAGGCCTTGCTGGACGCGCTTGGCACGGCCGCGCACGCGCGGCTTGGCTGGTGGCGCCGCCCCTTCGCCGCAGGCATTGCGCAACTTGCCCGCGCGCACCTTGCGCGCCTCGGCGTGGAGATCCGCACGCGCGCGCGCGTGCAGGCATTGGACGGCACGCAAGGCTTCGTGCGGCTGCGTGGTGGGGAAACGCTTTCGGCCGATCTCATCGTGCTTGCGGTCTCACCCCGCGAGCGCGCGCGCCTTTTTGGACTGACTCCGCCTGCCACCTCCCCCATCGCCAACCTCTTCCTCTGGGCCAAGCAAGCCCCGCCGCTTGCCGGCACGCCGTTTGCCTGCGCATTGCCAAGCGGCCGCTGGTGGTTTGACCTCACGCGCCTTTGGCACCTGCCCTCGCACGAAACGCGCCTTTTCTGCGCCGTGCAAAGCGCAAGCGCACAGGTGGATGGAGATCCCGAAGCCGAGCTTGCACGCCTTCTCGGTGCGCGCCCGCACATCACGCGCACGCGCCTTGTGATCGCCCATCACGCCACCACGCTTCCCACACCGAGCCAGCCGCTGCAAGGCGCGCGGCTTGTGGATGCATCCCGGCCGCCCGCCCCCGACGACATCCCTTGCACATTGGAGCTTGCCGCCCGCCGCGGCGAACAAGCCGCACAAGAATCCCTCAAGCACCTGGAGTTATCCACAACACCCGCGCGAGCACGCATTGCTTGAACTTTGCCGCCCAGCCTTTGAGGGGAATCTTTGCATTTTCATGATAACGCACTGATAAAAAATCATTTTTTCGTTTGCCTACGAAATAGGCAATAGCAGAAAGGGTGTGCGATGGCCTTGTAGGAAGCGGATTTGCACAGGGTTTTCCACACGATTTTCCACAGCTTGTGTGGAAAAGAGGAATGGTTGCGGGATGAAGGCGGGTGTGCGAGGGTTGCCCGCATGCGGAAGTGGGCGTTGCTGGGTTGTGTGCTGCTGG
>WFOX01000005.1 GCA_015487905.1 Mariprofundales bacterium | reverse complement strand
GGCGCGCAGCGCCTCATCCGCGCCGACGGCACGGATGAGCCGCTTGCGGGCAAGGACGAGGCCGAGCTTGCGCCGGGCGATGTGGTGATCGTGGAGACACCGGGCGGCGGCGGCTGGGGCGCGCCATGATCGTGCTCGGCGTGGAGACCTCTTGCGATGAAACCGCCGCGGCCATCGTCGCCGAGCATGAGGGGAAGCTTCGGGTGCTCGCCGAGCGCGTGGCCTCGCAGGTGGAGCTGCATGCGCGCTTCGGGGGTGTGGTGCCTGAGATCGCTTCGCGCGCGCACCTGGAGGCGCTCCCGCATCTCGTGAAGGCGGTGCTGGACGAGGCCGGCATCGGAGGCTCCGAGCTGGATGAGATCGCCGTGACCCAGGGCCCGGGGCTCGTGGGCGCATTGCTTGTCGGCACATCCTTTGCGCGCGCCTTTGGGGCCGCTGCGCGCGTGCCCGTGCGTCCCGTGCATCATCTGGAAGCGCATCTCTTTGCGCCGCTGCTTGCGGGTAAGGCCATTCGCTACCCGATGCTCACCTTGCTCGTCTCAGGCGGCCACACGATGCTTGTCGTCACGCATGCACCGGGAGAACACGAGGTGCTCGGGCAAACATTGGACGATGCCGCCGGCGAGTGCTTGGACAAGGCCGCGCGTGTCCTGGGTCTCGGCTATCCCGGAGGGCCTGCGATCGCGAGGCTTGCGAAAGAGGGTGATCCCGCGCGCTTTGCCCTGCCGCGCCCGATGCGGGATAAGGGGCTGGATTTCAGTTTTTCGGGACTCAAAACCGCGATCGTGCATGCTTGGGCGGCAAGCGCAAAGGATGAGCAGGCAAAAAAGGATCTTGCGGCGGCGGTGGAAGCAGCACTTGTAGATGTGCTCGTTGCCAAAACGATGCGCGCGCTGGAGGTCGTGCGCCCGGCGATGCTCGTCGCCGCAGGTGGGGTGGCCGCCAACGAGCGGCTGCGGAGAGCGCTTGCCGAGGCTGCGCAGGCCAAGGGCGTGTCGCTTGTGCTGCCGCCCTTGCGCTATTGCACGGACAACGCCGCGATGGTCGCCGCAGCGGGTATTGTGCGCGCGCGGGCGGGGCTTGCGATTCCCGCGGATTGGGATGCCGCGCCGAGGCTTGCGCTTGCCTAGGCGAGGTTGCGGCGCGAAAAGATGGCGATGGCAAGCGCCGTCCAAGCGGCGACGGTAAGCCCCGCATAGGCCATAAGCTGCCACCAATCCGCAGCAGCAAGCGGCGCAATCCCCGCAAGATCCCGCACACTTACGCTTTCCAAATCCGGAAGCGCCCATGTTGCAAGCTTTGCGAGCCAGCGCGCAAGTGCAAGCTCCGCACGCGCGCCAAGATGCGCGATGATGGAATGAAAGTGCCCGGCCACATCCACGCCGATCGTAAAAAGCACCGCAAGGAAAAAGCTTGAGCTTTGCGCAAACACAAGCGCGGTTGCAGCTACAATCCATGCCTCCAAAAAGGTAGCGGCCACGGCTTGCACATAGGAAAGCGCATCAAACACGCCGAAAAAGCGTGCGAGCAAAAAGAGCAATACCCCCATCCCCGCCGCTTGCACGGCAAGCACGCCGCCCACGCCTAGGGATTTTCCGAGCATATAAGGCCAGCGCTGCGCAAGGCGCGTAAGCAGCAAATACAGCGTGCGGTTTTCCTTTTCCTGCTGCACGATTTGGATCGTGAACACGACGGCCACAAGCTGCAAAAACAACGCGAGCACACCCAAACCCAAATCCAACACGAGCATCTCCGTGCGCCCCATCGTGACCGAGGCAAGCGCCACAGCGGCGAGCAGCATGAGCGCCGCAAAGGCGAGGATCCCGTGGTGCAAACGATTGCGCAGTCCTTCCAGCAGCACGAGCCGCGCAATGTCCCAAACCGCGCGCATCACGGTCTTCCCCTTCCCACAAGCTCCGCAAAGGCCTCTTCCAATGTGCGGCGCTGAGGCGCAAAAAGCAGCACCTCGGCACCGCGCTGCATGACCTCGCGCAAGCGCTTGTGCGCTTCTTCTTCCGGCCACACCTCTTCCCACACCCCTTTCTCAAGCGCCTTGGCCTCGGCCGCAAAGGGTTTGGGGGCGCGGTAGCGCAAGCGCATGCGCCGCCCGCTTGCAAGCAGCGCTTCCATTGTTCCCTCATAGCGCACGCGCCCCTCATGCAACACGATCACATGATCGCAAAGCTCCTCGGCATCGCTCAAAATGTGCGTGGAAAACAGGATCGTCGTGCCGCGCGCGGCCACCTCGCGCAGCACATCCGCCACAAGCTCGCGCCCTAACGGATCCAAACCACTCATCGGCTCATCCAACAAAAGAAACTCAGGCTCATGCACGAGGGCCTGCACAAGCCCGATGCGCTGCATTTGCCCCTTGGAGCACGCCGCAAAGCGCTGATCCAACACATGCGCAACCCCCAAGCGCTCGGCCCAATGCGCAATGCGTGCATCCACCCCTTGCCGCAATCCTGCAAGGCGCGCAAGCGCGCTCAGCACCTCGCGCGGCGTGAGATGCCGATAAAAATAGGGCTGCTCAGGAAGAAACCCCAGGCAAGCGGGCGGGATAAACGAATGCCCGCGATAATGGATGCGCCCGGCATCGGGGCGCACGAGCCTTGTGAGCACGCGGAAGGTGCTCGTTTTTCCTGCACCGTTCGGGCCGAGATAGGCCGCGCGTGCGCCTTCAGGCACCGAAAAGCACACATCGTGCAAAATCGTTTTGTGCTTGAGGTGCAGCTTTCCCGTGGGCACACTCAGCCGCAAGCCCTCTACGCGCAAAAGCGGCCTCACCGATTTCCTCCTTGACGATGCGGCGGCACGAAGATGCGAAAGCGCTTTTTCGCCTTGCTGCTCACCGGCTCGCCTTGCGCATTGAACACGACAATCCCGCCATCGGGCAAAGGCTCCGGCGGAAGCAACCCAAGCCGCGCAAGCAATGCACGCGAACGCTTCTTGGGCGGAATGTGGGCGATTGCGCGATCAAGCCTTCGCAGGATGCGCTCGGTGCGCACGGCAACGAGCTGCCTTTGAATCTCCTTGGTAAGCGACGGATCCCGGCTGCGATGCAGCAGATCTTGCAAAAACGCCTCGGCGGCGTCCAGCGCGCCCGCGCTTGCTTGCATGCGTGCCGCAAGCCGCATCACGATGGGCGGCGCTTGGGGCTTTTTTGCGGCAGCGGCCAGATACCGCGCGGCTTTGCGACGATCGTGCTCAAACCAATAGGCATTGAAACCGCGGTAAAACGGCCAGCGCCAGTCTTCAGGCATCGCCGCCATCGCGCGTTGCAGCAAGGGCGCAGAGAACTTGGTGCTGCCCGTGCTCCAAGGAAGCACCACCGCCGCCATGAAATAGGCATGCTCGGCATGGGGATTCCAGCGCGTGATGAGATCCAGCTCGCGCGCAAGCCAAGCGTAATCGTGCTCGCCTGGGCGTTCGCCGCCGAAGCGATCCAACACGCGCATCCAAGCAATCGCCGCCACCATGCGCGCATAGCCGTCCGCAAGCGGCACGAGCACGCGCTTGGGTAGTGCATAATCCATAGGGCGCGCATGCCGAGAAGGCGCAAAATGCGGCGCAACCCATGCAGCCGCCGACGCCAATGCCAAGGCGGCGAAAAACCAGCCGCTTCCCTGCATTGCGCGTCTAATCACCAAGTGCGCACGACCTGCAAAGGCGCCTTTCCGTGCTCATGCCAGGCGTGATGATAAGCGGCCAGCGCCGGCGCAAAACCCGGCCGCAAGCGCAGATAGCGCGCAGCCCAGCGCCGCTCGGCGAGCACATCGTCTTTCGCATGCGCGATGATGAT
>WFOX01000004.1 GCA_015487905.1 Mariprofundales bacterium | reverse complement strand
CCTCCCGTGCCGCTGTTGTCCCTGCGCTGGGCCATGCATGCCGACGATCACACGCCAGCCTTCGCGATCGCGCGGGCGCTTGCCTCGGTTCCCACGACCGGCGCGCTTCCCTGCATGCGCGCGCACCTCTGGCCCGTGGATCCGGCCCATCCCGAGCGCTGGGCGCAAGAGCAAGCCCATGCGTGGCAGCCCTGGCGAGCAAGGCTCGTGCCCTGGCTTGCCGAGGTGCTTGCGCTGCGCGCGCGCCTGGTTGCCGCGCACGGGGGCGAGCAGGCGCGCATCACGGCGCGCGGCTGGGGCGCCGGGCTTGCCCCAATCGCGGCCTTTCTCGCCGATGCGCGCATGGATGCGGCGGTGGCGCGCCTGCTGCCGGCGCTGGCACTCGTGCGAAGCTGGCAGCATGAAGACGCCGAAGCCGCGCAACGGGCAGGCGTGGAAACGGCGCTTGTGCCGAGGGGTTGGGCACGGATCGCGCTTGCCTGCTCGGTGTCTGCTGAGGCCTTGCGGCTTTATGCGCGGCTGGAAGCGATGCCGCATCCAGCCAAGCCCGCGGCGCTTTTGGCGCGCGGCAAGCCAAGAGAAGCCGAGGCCGAGGCGCGGCGCCAGCTTGCAAAAGCAGGCGCGCTGATGTCCCCGTATCCGTCGCTTTGGCGCGTGGATGCGCGCCGCGCGGCGGCAGCGTTGCTCGTGCCGCTTGCGCCTGCCGCCGAGCGCGCGCTTTGTGAAATCCTGCTTTCCACGGAAACCCATATTCCCGCACAAGGAGGCATGCAATGACGGAACTTATGAACTGGCAACTGCTGGACACCACGCCGCGGCTGCTCATCAAGGCGCGGCTTCGGCCCGTGCAGGGCGAGCGCTTCCAGCCCACGGGCTTTCCCGAAATCGGCCCGGCTACCTATGAACTTCCCGACGGCACGCCGATGCTGCTCGTGGAGTCCGCGCAGAGCATGGCCAACCGCATGGAGGCCGTCTGCTGGGACGAGACCGCCGACGATTGGGTGGAGCCGCTTCGGGGGCTTTCAGTCGTGCGCGTGAAGAAGCCGAACGGCGAGCCGCTCACGAACTCGGTGCTGGAGGCGCATCGGCTCAACTCGCCTTACATTCTGGATGCTAACCCGTTGGAGGGGGTAGGCAATGGGAGCTACAAAGAATTCAAGAATCAGTTGGAAGAAATGCTTCCTCCCTGGAAGCAAGGTCGCATTGACACGAAAAAATTTGCGCGTCTTCTTCTTCAGCTTGATGTTGGCAGCGTGATCCATGGTGTTTTTCTGTCTCAATTGGCAGACGGGCGATTCCGTCTTGCTCGCGCACTTTCAGGGTTCATTGAGGCGCGGAATATTCGCCCAGTGGAGAGCGGAGGCGTCAAGAAGGATGAAATAAAGCCTTCCACCCAAGAAGAGAAAAAGAAGCAGAAGGGAGAGGGACGAAAAGCAGCTGGGGAAGGGTATGGTCACATAGTGTATGCCCGCACCGAATATGTGGCCAAGGAGATCGCGGCCTACTTCAACCTGGACCTCGCGCAACTGCGCGGCTATGGCTTTGCGCGCGAGATCTATGAGCTGCTCGTGGCGCTCGCGCTTTTCAAGATCCGCGCCTTTTTAGAGCGTGGCCTGCGGTTGCGCACGGCCTGCGACCTCGTCTGCGAATCCGTGGAGGTGCAGCGCCCGGAGGGTTTCGCGCTTCCCGAGCTTGCGGCGCTGGAGGCGGCCCTTCCCGCGATGATCCGCCGCGCGGACGAGGCCGGCGCGAACTTCCAGCAGCTTACGCTTACCTACGAGCGCTGAAGCGATGCTGGCGATTCGCTTCCGCTTTCCGGCCGGTCGCTACCACGCCACCCCTTGGGGCCGCGGCGTGAATGAAGCCGCAAGCGAATGGCCGCCCTCGCCCTGGCGCATCGCGCGGGCGCTTGTTTCCTGCTGGGCGCGCGAGGGCATGCCCGAGCACAATCGCTTTCTTGCCTTGCTCGGCAAGCTTGCCGGGCAGCTTCCGCGCTATTACTTGCCCGAGGCCGTTCCTGCTGAGACGCGCCACTACATGCCCGTGGCCGGCGGCAAGACCTCGCTTGTGCTGGACGGTTTCCTCGCCCTTGGCGCGGCGCGCGAGGCCTGGGCGATCTGGCGGGGCGTGTCATTGGAGCCGGAAGAGAAGGCGCTGCTGGAGCGGCTTTTGGTGCGCCTCGGCTATCTCGGGCGCGCCGAGAGTTGGGCCGAGGCCGCGCTTGCGGACGATCCGCCTGAGCCGAACTGCTGGCCCGAGGGCGATGCGGATTTCGTGAATGAGGGCGAGCACGAGCCGGTGGATCTTCTCGCGCCGCGCCTGCCCGAGGACTATGCGCGCTTTTGCGAGGAGATCGCGCGCGCGCGCAGGCTCAAGAAAAAAGAAAAGGCGGCCCTGCCCAAGGATTGGCTTGAAGCGCTCATGGTGGAGACGCGCGAGGTGCAGCAGGGCGGCTGGAACCTGCCGCCAGCGGCGCGCTGGGTGCAATACTGGCGCCCGATCGTGGATGCGCCGATCATGCGCACGATGCTCAAGCATCCCGACTGGGCCGCAACGACGGCGATCTTCGCCCTGCGCGGCAAACCCCTGCCGCAGCTCGTGCGCGCGCTGCGCGTGGGCGAGGCCTTTCGCGCCGCCGTGCTCGCGTGTTTCAAGGGAAGCGGGCAAGCGGCCCCGCCGGAACTTACAGGGCATGAGCTTGATAAGGACGATTACGCCCGCCATGCGCATGCCTCATTTTTGCCGCTGGATCTGGATGGCGACGGGCGCGTGGAGCGGCTCGTGCTGCACATCCCATGCGGGCTGAGCACGCGGCATTGGGATCGCATCGTGCGCGGCCTGTTGCAGCGCGGATTCCATCTGCCTGAGGGCGGCGAATGGCGGTTGGAGCTGGAGCATCTCGGCGATGCGCCAGCCGCGATTCCGTTCTTTGCACGGGCGCGGCGCTGGCGTTCGCTCACGCCGCGCCTGCGCTCCTTGCACATCAAGAAGAACCGCACCGAGGAGGATCTGCTGCGCCAGGAGTGCACGAAGCGCGGACTGCCTGAACTGGTGGATGTGCGGCGGATGCCGTTCGTGCTGCTTTCCTCGGGCAGGCGG
>WFOX01000003.1 GCA_015487905.1 Mariprofundales bacterium | reverse complement strand
CGCGCGCCTCGCTGCCGGTCGTGAACATCTGCTCGCGGAACTTGTCCCAATGGCCTGAGCGCTCCCAAAGCGAGCGATCCACGATCTGCGGCGTGCGCACCTCCTCATAGCCGTGCGCGCGCATGAGGTTGCGGATCTCCTCCTCAATCACGCGAAAGATCGTCCAGCCCTTGGGATGCCAAAACACCATCCCGGGCGCTTCTTCCTGGAAGTGAAACAGATCCAGCTCACGCCCAAGACGGCGATGATCGCGCGCCTCAGCCTCGCGCAGGCGCTTGAGATAGTCCTCAAGCTGCGCTTTCGTCGCCCAGGCCGTGCCGTAAATGCGCTGAAGCTGCTCGTTGGCCGCATCGCCTTCCCAATAGGCGCCCGCGACCTTCATGAGCTTGAAGTGCTTGAGAAACTTCGTGTTCGGCACATGCGGACCGCGGCAAAGATCGCGCCAACCGCCTTGCTCATACAGCGTGATCTCTTCATCCTCGGGGATGCGTTCAATGAGCCGCACCTTGTAGTGCTCGCCCTGCTTACGGAAATAACGGATCGCATCCTCGCGCGACCACACCTCGCGTCGCACAGGCAGCTTGCGCCGCGCGATCTCGCGCATTTTGTCTTCAATGTTTTGCAGTTCTTCCTCGGTAAACGGCCTGGGCACCGCAAAATCGTAATAAAACCCATCCTCAATCACGGGCCCGATCGCCACTTGGGCTTCTGGATAGAGTTCTTTAACGGCCATCGCCAAAAGATGCGCCGTGGAGTGGCGCAATACTTCCAGTCCCTCAGGCGAATCCACCGTCACGATCGCGACCTCGTCGCCGTCGGCAAGCGGGGTTGCGAGATCCACGAGCTTGCCGTTCACTTTGGCGGCGACGGCGTCGCGCGCAAGCCTGGGACCGATCGCGGCTGCGAGATCCGCAGCCGTCGCCCCCTCGGGAAGCTCGCGTTCGGAGCCGTCGGGCAAGCGCACACGCATGGTCATCTCCACGAAAGGCTCAGGCGCCCAGAACATGGTTGAAATGGTTGGCGCGGGCGGGATCGAACCGCCGACCCCCACCGTGTCAAGGTGGTGCTCTCCCTCTGAGCTACGCGCCAGCAAGGGTTGCGCAATCGTAGGCGCAAGCCGCACGCAGTCAAGGCGAATCTGTGGTTGTGATCACGGTGCCGATGCCCTCGTCCGTAAAGAGCTCCAGCAAAAGCGCGTGCGGAATCGTGCCATTGATGATGTGCGCGGCCCCCACGCCGCCGCGCACGGCATGCACGCAGCAGCGCAGCTTGGGCGCCATGCCGCCTTGGGCCACCCCTTTCTGGATGAGCGCTTCGGCCTGTTCGGGCGTGAGCTTGGAAAGCAAACGGCCTTCGCGATCCAACACGCCTTGCACATCCGTAAGCAGCACGAGCTTAGCGGCCCCCAGCGCCTCAGCCACGGCACCGGCCACGAAGTCGGCATTGATGTTGTAGCTCGTGCCATCGCGAGGGTCGTAGCCCACGGGCGCGATCACAGGAATATAGCCGCCCTCTTCCAGCCGCCGCAGCACGGTCGGCTGCACGCGCTGCACGCGTCCCACATGGCCGAGATCCAGAATTTCCGGCGCCGCCAAGGCGGGATCGTCGCGCGAAAGGACGAGCTTGCGCGCCTCAATGAGCCCCCCGTCCTTGCCGGAAAGGCCCACGGCGCGGCCGCCAGCGCGGTTGATGTTGGCGACGATCTCTTTGTTCACAAGCCCTGCAAGCACCATCTCCACGACATCCATCGTCTCGCGATCGGTGATGCGCATGCCGGCGACAAAACGCGGCTCTTTGCCGATTTTTTTGAGGTGTTCGCCGATCTGCGGGCCGCCGCCATGCACGATCACGGGATGGATCCCCACCTGCTTGAGCAGCACGACATCGCGCGCGAAGTCCTCCTTGAGCGCGGGATCCACCATCGCATGGCCGCCGTATTTCACGACCACGGTGCGCCCCGCAAAGCGCTGGATGTAGGGAAGCGCTTCTATGAGCGTGCGCGCACGCGCTTGGGCCGCCTGCATCACCTACCTCCCGCGCCGGGGGCTTATGGGCTCTATATCCATGATGCTGGACCAAAGCCATAGCGCTCCGGAAAGCATGAGCACGATGCCGAAGCTGAGCGCAACATCCCGCGCCGCGTCCGTTCCTTGCGCGCCTGCGGGCGCGAACAAAAGCCATGCGCCGCCGATGGTCGCCCAGCGCGCAAGCGCGCGCGACTGGCGCAGCAGATTGCTCGCCGCACCCGGCACCGCAAACAATGCAAACACAAGCGCAATGATCCAATGCTTCTCAGGGCGCGGCTTCGTGATCGCCGCATGCACATCGGGAAAGACGCCAAGCTTTGCCTCCGCCGTCCAGCCAAAGCCAAGCACCAGCGCAAGCGCAGCAAGCCAAAGCAGCCATCCCCACGCTTTGCGCCTGCGCGCAAGCGGATTGAGCCATACGGCATTGGCGAGAAAATACGCAAAGGCCGCAAACGCAAGCGCCCACGGGGCAAGCGCGAGGACAGGCTCGGGAAGTTGTTGCACCTAGCTCCTCCTTTTTTGGGCGCCCCAAGCCTAGTGCTTGCGCGCCCCGCGCTCAGCTAGCTAAAGAGCACGCGCGCCATCTCGCGGCGATAGCGATCCACAAGCTCCCCGCGCCCGCCAAGCGCTTGGAACACGCGCAACATCCCCTCGCGCGCCTGCTCGCGCACCTTGCCGCGATCGCGCCGCATCGCCGCAAGATACCGCTGCATCGCCTCCTCATAGCGCCCTTCCGCCGCAAGCGCATCGGCTGCGGCAAGCTGCTTGGCCGCATCCTCGGGATGCGCGTCCGCCTCTGCGAGCAGGGTCTTCACATCGCCGCCGCGCGCGAGCATCTCCATGCGGCTTTTGAGTTTGTTGGCCTCGTCCGTGGCCTTGGCGCGCGCCGAAAGCTGCGCAAAGACCTCTTGGGCGCGCTTGAGCTCCTTCTTCTCCAACAGCATCCACACAAGCTTAAGACGCGCGCGATCGGCTTGGGGGGCTTCCGCAAGCGCCTCTTCCAGCATCGCAATCGCTTTATCCTGCAGCCCTTCTGCGAAGAGCACCAAGGCCTGCTCGGCCACGCGATCGGCCTTGCTGGGAAGCCGCGCCGCAAGCCAATCCTCAATCCATCCTTCCGGCTGCGCGCCTACGAACTCATCGGCCACCGCTCCATCCATAAAGAGCTTCACCGCCGGAATGCCGCGCACGCCATAGCGCGCCGCAAGCTCCGGATTTTCATCCACATTCACCTTCACGACCTTGAGCTTGCCAGCAAAGCGCTCGGCGATGCGCTCCAACACCGGCCCTAGGATGCGGCAAGGGCCGCACCAAGGCGCCCAAAAATCCACCAGCACCGGGATCGTGCGCGAGCTTTCCAGCACCTCGCGCGCAAAGCTCTGCTCCGTCGCCTCATGCACAACGCCTGCCGCTGCCGCCATCCCAACCTCCTTTTCGTTTCACAATATTCGCAAATCTTCATAGGCATGCAGGGCATGGGATTCAAGCGGGAAAGGACTTGAACGAACCCCTGCATGGCCTTATGGGAAAAATAACCGCGCTCCTGCACGCTGCATGGCAGGGCGTTCAACCCCAAGCACAAGGAGGTGAGTCGTCGTGGGTCGGAAGAAGGTGAAGATTGCCATCGTCGGTGTCGGCAACTGCGCAAGCTCGCTCGTGCAGGGCATTTATTACTATGGGCCGGAGAAGAAGGATCAGGCGATCGGCCTCATGCACTGGGAGATCGGCGGCTATGCGCCGCATGACATTGAGGTCGTGGCGGCCTTTGACATTGACAAGCGCAAGGTGGGCCGCGATCTCGCCGAGGCGATCTTCGCCAAGCCCAACTGCACGAAAATCTTCTGCCCCGATGTGCCGAAGACGGGGGTGACGGTGCAGATGGGCAAGGTGCTGGACGGCTTTTCCGACCACATGAAGAACTACCCCGAGGATGTCACCTTCGTGCTTGCGGATGCCAAAGAGCCCACGCAAGAGGATGTCGTGCGCATCCTCAAGGAGTCGGGCGCGGAGATCGTCGTGAACTACCTGCCGGTCGGCAGCGAAGAGGCCACGCGCTGGTATGCCGAGGCGGCGCTGAAAGCGGGTTGCGGGTTTGTGAACTGCATCCCCGTGTTCATCGCCTCGGATCCGGCCTGGGCGCGGCGCTTTGAGGAGGCGGGGCTGCCGATCGTCGGTGATGACATCAAGGCGCAGGTAGGGGCGACGATCACGCACAGGACACTTGCCGATCTCTTCAAGAAGCGTGGCGTGCCCGTGGATCGCACCTACCAGATGAACACGGGCGGCAATACGGACTTCCTTAACATGCTCAACCGCGAGCGGCTTGCATCCAAGAAGGAGTCCAAGACCGAGGCCGTGCAGGCCGTGCTGCCGCATCGGCTGGATTGGGAAAACATCCATGTGGGGCCGTCCGACTATGTGCCGTTCCTCAAGGACAACAAGCTTGCGTTCATTCGGCTGGAAGGGCGGCTCTTCGGCGATGTGCCGATGCACATTGAGCTAAGGCTTTCGGTGGAGGATTCGCCGAACTCGGCGGGGGTCGCCGTGGATGCGATCCGCTGCTGCAAGCTCGCGATGGATCGCGGCATTGCGGGCGTGCTGGAAGGCCCGAGCGCCTTCTTCATGAAGCATCCGCCCGTGCAATACGCGGACGATGTCGCCTGGCGCAAGACCGAGGCCTTCATCCGCGGCGATGCGCCCGCCAACGAAAACGGCGAACTCGCCGATGCCGCGAACGCATGAAGCGCTTGGTGTTGTCATCGCGCAATCAGGGGGCACAGATCGCCCCCTGATTTTTGCGCGTCTGCAAACGCGGCGATGACGCGTCCTGTTCCCGCCCGACTCTTTTATCTTTCCGCTTCGCCCTCGCGCTGGCGCAAGGCGGCGCTTTTGTTGCACAAAACGAATGCAAGGCTTGCGCCGGACATTCGGCTAGAGGTGCGGGATCATCTGCCCGCCTTTGGCCTGCCGCGCGAAGCATGGATTGACTTTCGCATCCTCGCGGACTGGATACGGCGCGATGTGCCGCTTCCGCTTGCAGCGATCCTTGGCTTTGCCGTGCGCAACCAAACCCCGGAAGGTGCATGGCTTGTGGATGGCGCGCCCAACTCGGGCGCCTGCTATCGCTCATTGGAATTGCTCGCGCACCTCGGCTGGGATGCGCGCGAGGATACCGTGCGACGCGGCATCCATTACCTGGTGGAACGCTTGCAGCAAGGCGGGCTTGCTTCTCCGGCGCCGCTTGCAGGCATGCCGCTTGAGGTCGGCACAACGGCAAGATTCCTGCATGTGTTGCATGGCATCGCCCATCTTCCGGAGGAAGCGCGCAAGGCCAAACACGAAATGCGGGCATGGCTGCTTGCGCGCGCACACACCTTTGGTGAAACCGAACCCCTTTGCTGCTGGCACACCGACGAGGCACCCACTTGCGCAGAAGCCGGTATCGTCGGCGCTACCTCGCTTGCGCTTTACGCGCTATTGCGCACTTGGGATCTTGGTCCGGATCCTCGCATGCCCACGGTGATCGCAGGGGCTGTGCGTTGGCTTGTGGCCGCGCAGAACGCTGAAGGTGGCTGGGGCGATCGCTGGCGCGCGAACCCGAACATAGACAACACCTTCAATGCCGTGCGCGCCTTGATGGCCTTTTTGGACCGGGGCGCCGAAGACGAGGCGCTGCGCGCGGATGTGCATAAGGCGCTTGCCAAGGCCAAGACCTATGTCTTGCAAGATACCCATCTGGCTGGCGCAGCCGAACGCGAAAACCCCAGCGGGCTTGCGATGTGTTTGCGTGCAAGGCTTTTGTTTTGCGGCCAGGGCCGCGATGCGCTCCGGGATCTCAACCCCTGGCATAAGGCCGTGTTGGATGCGCTGGATGCAATCGCCGATACGCACGAGGCTTGGTTCCATCCCCAAGCGCACTATTACAACGCCATCCTGATTGTGGGGCTTGCGCTTGCCGAATGGCGCCACAAGGTCGTAGAGCACGGCAAGCGCGTATATGCGCTTGCACGAAACAGCAGGGGATTGCGGTTTTTGCTGGACTTTCCGATCCGCCTGCCGCCCTTGTTTCCAGGCGCCCGCGAATCGCTTTACGATCGCCTATTGGATGCGCTTGTCGCTGCCCGTTTGCACCCTGTGGCCTTCTGGCTGGAGCGCGCAATCACCTTCCGCGAGATCGGCAGCATGCTTGCGAGCATCGTGCTGCTTGCTTCCGTATATGCGAACCAAGACCTCGTGCAAGCCGTCGCGGTGCCTGGCGGAGGCTGGGGGTTCTTGATCCCCATCGCCGCGTTGTATGCGCTGTGGCTCATCTGGAAATGGCGGCATCGACGCAGCACGCCCGCGTTTTTCAGCACGCTTGTCATGGCGTGGCTTGCCGCTTGGGGACTCATCACATGGCTTGGCGCGGCATGGCAGGCGGCATTTTTGCATGCCGCACCTGCGCCTGAGTTCTGGCGCGTGTTGCTCTTCTTCGCGCTGCTTGCCGATGCTGGCTCGCGCATGGTGCGCGAGTTCCGGCTGGAGCGGTTTTTGGCACGGGAGCAAGACGAATGAAGCCGCTTGTGTGCGCGCATCGCGGCGACAGCGCCTACCATCCGCCGAACACATGGCAGGCCTTTGCAGGCGCAAAACAGGCGGGCGCGGAGATGTGCGAGGCCGATGTGCAGATGACCCAGGACGGCGTGCTCGTCGTGCACCACGATTATGCATTGGGCGGGCGGCGCATCCGGGAGATGCCCTTCGCCGAGTTCGCCCGCCATGCGCCCCAGCATCCGCCTGTGGCCGAGCTTGTGGACTGGGCGCGCCGCGCTGGGATGTATCTGTTGTTGGAAATAAAGGACATGGATGCTGCGATGCCGCTTGCCCGCCTGCTTCCGCCTGAGGCGGCCGATTTCATCGTGGTGGGCTCGTTTCATGCCGGGGCACTTGCCGCCTTTCGGGCGGCAAGGCCAGATGTGCCGATCTCGCTGATGCTCGGCACGGTGCTGGATGCCGCCACGAGCATCGCGCTTGCGCGCAAACTCGGCTGCGCGTGGCTGCACCCGTGCTGGGAAGCACGCGATCCCTGGCCGCATCGGCTGCTTGATGGTTTTGCGGACGAGGCCAAGCGCGCAGGACTTCGGCTCATGATCTGGCACGAGGAGCGCGAGGACGAGCTGGATAAGCTCCTTGGCCACGAGCCTGATGCCATTTGCACGAACGATCCCGCGCTGCTTGTGCGTTTGCGGAAGATGCGATGAGGCCCGTGGGTTTTGTGGAGCGCTGGAACAAGCGCTTGCTTGCGCCTGTTGCGCGGGCGCTTGCCCGCATTCCCTGGCTGCATCCGGATCATCTCACGCTGCTTTCTGCCGCAGCAGGCGGCATGGCTGCGCCGCTTTTGCTGGTGGCGGGTCACCCTTGGCTTGCGGCGCTGTTTCTCTGGCTGGGTGCGTGGCTGGACAGCCTGGACGGGGATCTGGCAAGGCTCAAAGGATGTGCAAGTCCTGCCGGGGCGCTTTTGGATGCCGTGCTGGATCGCTATGTGGATCTCGCGATGCTCGTTGCGCTCATTGAGGCTGCGCCTGAGGCCTGGCGCTGGCTTGGGTATCTGGCGATCACGGGCTCGGTGCTGACACCTTATGTGCGCGCACGGGCTGAAGCGGGCGGGCTTCCTGCCGCAGCCACGATCGGCTCGCGCGATGTGCGCATGCTCATCATCACGGCGGGGCTTTTGCTTGAGGCTTATGCCGCCACGCTTGTAGCTGTGGCGTGCATCGCCAACTTCTCGGCTTTGCATCGCATCCTTGCGGCAAGGAGGGCGGCATGATCGGCGTGGTCTTGGCGGCAGGCCGCGGCACGCGCCTTGCGGCCATCTCCAAGGGCAAGCCCAAGGCGCTCGTCAATGTGGGCGGGCGGCCTGCGCTTGCGTGGGTGCTGGATGCGCTGCGTGAGGTGGCGGATGAGATCGTCGTCGCCTCCGGCTACAAAGCCGAGGAAGTGGAGGCATGGCTTGCGCATCACGCGCCCGATGTGAAGGCCGTGCGCAATCCGCGCTACATGCACCAAGGGAATCTTCCCAGCCTGCTTGCCGCGCGCGATGTGGTTGGTGATGAGGGCTTTGTGCTTGCCAACGCCGATCACATCTTCCCGCGCGGGTTTTGGAAGGTTTTTACCGCGCAGGCGCAGGACATCGCCATTGCGGCGCAGAATGACCGGCCCGTGATGGCGGATGAGATGAAGGTGCGCGTGCAAGATGGGCGGCTTGTCGCCATCTCCAAAACCCTTTCCGACTACGACGGCGCCTATATCGGCGCAAGCGTGATCCCCAAGCAAGAGGCCGCCCGCTATTGGCAAGCCGTGGATGCATTGCTGGCTGGCGCAAGGGCTGAAGAGCTGTTCGTGGAGCATGTGCTTCCCCGTCTTCGCCCGCAGGTATGCTGGATGCCAAAGCTTACTTGGTTTGAGCTGGACACGCCTGAGGACTGGAAGCGTGCGGATGAGGAGGTGAGAAGATGGTGAAGTGCGTGGTGCTGGATCTGGACGGCACGCTTGTGGACACGATGGGCATGTATGCGGACAAGGCGGCCGAGCTCATGCACGAGCACTACGGCGTGGATGTGGCCTGGGCCAGGCGCATGTATCTGCGCACGTCAGGCCTTCCGTTCATCAAGCAGCTTGAGGAAATCTTTCCGGGAGATGCGCGCAATGCGCACGTGGCAAAGGCGTTTGAGGACTGGAAAAAGGAGATCCTGCAAGGGATTGAGCTTGCGCCGGAAAAGGCGCGGGCGCTGGAGGAATTGCGCCAAGCGGGCCTGTTCGTGGCGGTCTCGTCCAACAATCTGGACGTGTATGTGCGGCAGATGACGCGCACCTGGCCCATCAATGCAGCGCTTGGCTACGACCCTGAGCGCGGTCTTGCCAAGGGCGAGCCGCACTTCGCTTGGCTTGAGAGAAAGCTTGGCATTACGCGCGATGCGATGGTGTTTGTGGGCGACTCCCTCAACGATGCGCGCATTGCGCACGAGGCTCGTGTAAAGTTCATCGCCGTGGAAGGAATCTTCTCAACCCGTGACTTTCGCGCCCAGGGATGGGATGTGCCCGTGGTGCAGGATGTGCGCGCAGCCGTGAATCGGATCCTGCAAGGCGATTTTACGCCGCGCGCAGCGCTTGGGGAGCACGGATGACCCCCCGCGGGGCGATCAAGAGGGGCGCCGAGCGGACTCTGGCGCCCGTGGCGCGCATGCTTGCGCGCGCCGGCATCCGGCCCAATCATGTCTCGCTTGCCGGCGCCACCCTCGCCGTGCTGGCGATGCTGCCTGCGGCCACAGGCCACTTCACGACCGCGGCGATCCTGTTTCTCATCGGCTCGTCGGTGGATGCGCTGGATGGCGTGCTTGCGCGCAACCACAATGGCGCCACGCGCTTCGGCGCCGTGCTGGACGCGACCCTGGATCGCATCGGCGAGGGCGCGATCTGGACGGGGCTTGCCTACCACTTCGCCGCGAATGCTCAGCCCCTTTGGGCTGCGCTGTGCGTGGCCGCCCTGCTCTTTTCGCTGCTTACGAGCTATCTGCGCGCTTGGGGCGAGCGCTTTGCGGCGCCGATGGCCGAGGATTGGCTTACGCGCCCCGAGCGCGTGCTTACGATCGGCGTGCTGCTCGCGCTCGGCAAGCCCGAATGGGCCGCATTTGCGGTGGCGCTTGTGGCCGG
>WFOX01000002.1 GCA_015487905.1 Mariprofundales bacterium | reverse complement strand
TCCAGATAGTCCTTCGGGATCGGCACGAAGTCGGGATCGCCGAGCAGGCGGTTGCGATCGGCATAGGCGCGCTTCATGGCCTCAATGAGCAGATGCGCGCGCGCATCGGGTGCGAGCG
Organism: Mariprofundales bacterium; assembly: GCA_015487905.1. Classification (GTDB taxonomy): domain Bacteria; phylum Pseudomonadota; class Zetaproteobacteria; order Mariprofundales; family S012-25; genus S012-25. Next base: position 2,273 of record WFOX01000002.1, on the reverse strand, counting down.
CCGCAAGATCGTCATGGGCAAGCTGGCCCAGGATGTGCCCAAGCGTAAGCCCGCCGCTGGAAGGCGGAGGTGCCGAGAGCACAACAAGATCGCGGTAGCGAAAACGCACGGGATCCCGCCAGCGCACGCGGTAGCTTGCAAGATCCGCAAGCGTGATGAGGCCGCCTGCGGCCTGAATATCCCGCACAAGCAGGCGCGCGGTTTGGCCGCGGTAGAAGTCGGTAGCGCCCAGCCGCGCAAAGCGCGCAAGGGTCTCGGCAAGCCTTGGCAAGCGAATCCGCGCGCCTTCGGGCTTGTCAAAGGCTTTTCTGGCGGCCGCGTTGAACACCTTGCGCCGAAAGGCAATCAGGCGCGCCAGGCGTTTGGATACCACGAATCCGTTGCGCGCCAAGCGGATCGCGGGTGCTGTGATCGTTGCGCGCGCAAGCACACCACAGCGCTTGCGCAAGGCCTCCACGCCGGCCAAAAGCCCGGGCACGCCCGCCGCCCAAGGCCCGTTGATGCTGGAGTGCGTGCGATAAAACGCGCCGTCGCCGGCGGCTTTGGGCGAGGTTTCGCGCGCATCCAAAAACCATGTGCGCCCATCGTGCATGCGCACGAGGAAAAACCCGCCGCCGCCGATGCCGCTGGAGGCTGGCTCCACCACGCCAAGCGCAAGCGCTGTCGCCGCCGCCGCATCGCAGGCCGTGCCGCCCTGGCGCAGCATCTCGGCCCCTGCCTCAGCCGCCAAGCGCTCGGCGGCCACGACGATGCCATGGGGCGGACGCGCCTCATCCGCGCACGCGCTAGCGATGAACAACGACGAGAGCACGCATCCGAAAAGCCATCGTTTCATAGCCGATTCTCCCAACCGATCGCGGCCAGAAGCCTGCGGATGCCCACAGGCAACGCAAATCGCCCCTCGCGCGACCAGCGCCCCGGCCCTTGGGGTGCAGCCTTGGCGGATTCGGCGAAGAGCAGAAGCCGCCGGTGCGTGAGCAGATGCACGCAATCGGGCCTGCGGGAAGGGGGGCTGGATGCTTGGACAAGCGGCGGCGTCCAAAGCCCGCCCCAGATGCCGCCTTGCGGTTGCTGCACAAGCCAGATGCCGCGCGCGGGGTCGTGATATAGCCGCACGATGAGCGCAAGCGGGCGCGGCCTCTTTCGCGGGCGCATTTCCCCCGCCAGCGCGCCTTGGGCGCGGCACCAGTCCCGCGCAGGACATGCCAAACAGCGCGGCGCGCGCGGCAGGCATACGGTGGCGCCAAGCTCCATCATCGCCTGGTTCCAGTCGCCGGGCGAGGATGCGGCCTCCACCCAGCGCGCGGCTTCATCCCAAAGCACGCGCATGGGCGGCACCTCCCCAAGCCAGCGCACAAGCACGCGGCGCACATTGCCGTCCAAAACAGGCTTGGAAAGGCCGAAGGCGATGGAGGCGATCGCACCGGCCGTGGAGCGGCCCACCCCCGGAAGCGCAAGGATGTCTTCAAAGCGCGAAGGAAATATGCCTCCATGGCGTTGCATGATGAGCCGCGCCGCCTCATGCAACAGCCGCGCGCGGCGGTAGTAGCCAAGCCCCTCCCAGGCGACGAGCACCGCATCCAAGGATGCAGCCGCCAGGGACGCAACATCGGGAAAGCGCCGCAAAAAGGGATCATAGCGCAAAAGCACCGTCTCGGCGCGCGTTTGTTGCAGCATGATTTCGGAGATCCAGATACGGTAGGGATCGCGTGTCATGCGCCAGGGAAACGCACGCGCATGCGCGCGATACCAGCCGAGCAGCGCCTCACATCGTGCGGAAAACGAAGCGATCCTCAATCACCTCAAAGGTGAGATAGAAGCTTACGCGATCCAGGCCCCAGGAGCTTGGCAAGGGCCGGAACGGCGCGGCGGCGTAGATGGCCTGGATTGCGGTTTCGTTGATCTGCGGGATCGGGCTTGGGCGCAAAAGCTCCACGGCCGCCACACTTCCATCGCGGTTGATCGTGAGCTTGATGAGCGCACGCCGCTCGGCGTCCGTATAGCGCGAATAATCGGCCTCCCCCGGGCGCCATTGCTCTTCCAGCACGCGCACAAGCGCATGCGCATAGGGCGCGAACTTGGCCTTGCGCGTGTTGATCGGAATATCCGCCTCGCGCTCCAACATCTCCTTCATGCGCCGCTCGCGGTCAAAGTCGCGCGAAAGCTCCGCAAGCGCCATCGTGGAGGGCAAAAGATCGTGTAAAACGGGTTCGTGCGGGGTAGGGGATGGCGAAGCCGGCTCAGGATGCGGCTGCTTGCGCGCGCGCAAGCCC
>WFOX01000001.1 GCA_015487905.1 Mariprofundales bacterium | reverse complement strand
TTGGTGACACGCACCTTGCCCGCGCGGCCGAGGTCATCGAGCGATGCGTTTTCAAGCTTGAGCCCGAGCTCCTCGGAGATGACCTTGCCGCCCGTGAGGATCGCGATGTCCTCGAGCATCGCCTTGCGGCGCTCGCCGAAGCCCGGCGCCTTGACCGCGCAGACCTGCAACACACCGCGCATCTTGTTCACGACGAGCGTGGCGAGCGCCTCGCCCTCCACATCCTCGGCGATGATCAGCAAGGGCTTGCCGGCGCGCGCGACGGCCTCCAGCACCGGCAAGAGGTCGCGCATGTTGGAGATCTTCTTATCATGAATGAGGATGTAGGGATCCTCCAGCTCCACTTCCATCTTCTCGGCGTTGGTCACGAAGTAGGGCGAGAGATAGCCGCGGTCAAACTCCATGCCCTCCACGACCTCAAGCTCGGTCTCAAGGCCCTTGTTCTCCTCCACCGTGATCACGCCTTCCTTGCCGACCTTTTCCATCGCCTCGGCGATGATGTCGCCGATCTCGCGGTCGCCGTTGGCCGAGATCGTCGCCACCTGCGCGATCTCCTCCTTCGTCTTCACCTCGCGCGAGATGTTCTTGAGCTCTTTCACGACCGCGTCCACGGCCTTGTCAATGCCGCGCTTGAGGTCCATCGGGTTCATGCCCGCGGCGACGGCCTTGACGCCCTCGCGCGCAATGGCCTGCGCAAGCACCGTCGCCGTCGTCGTGCCGTCACCCGCAACATCGGCGGTCTTGGACGCGACCTCTTTCACGAGCTGCGCGCCCATGTTCTCAAACTTGTCCTTAAGCTCAATCTCCTTCGCCACCGTCACGCCGTCCTTCGTCACCGTGGGCGCGCCCCACGACTTCTCAATCACGACATTGCGCCCACGCGGGCCGAGCGTGACCTTCACGGCATTGGCGAGCTTGTCCACGCCCGCCATCATCTGGGCGCGCGCGAACTCACCGAAATGAATGTCCTTCGCAGCCATCTCCTTTCACCTCCTTCGCTGCAACGGGATTACTTTTCTTCCACGACGCCGAGGATGTCATCCTCGCGCATGATGAGGTATTCCTCGCCGTCAATCTTGATCTCCGTGCCCGCATACTTGGAGAAGATCACGCGATCGCCGACCTTGACATCGAGCGGCCGCACGGAGCCGTCTTCCAAGATCTTCCCTTTGCCCGCAGCGATCACCTCACCCTGCTGCGGCTTCTCCTTGGCCGTGTCCGGGATGATGATGCCGCCCGGCGTTTTTTCCTCCTCCTCAATCCGCTTGACGATCACACGATCGTGCAAGGGACGGATCTTCGTCGCCATCTTCCCACCTCTCCGAATAGGATTTTTCTGGGGCGCGCTTTGTGTAGGGACGCCCCATTCCGCATTCAAGCCCTAGCGGCGCCCCCTTTGTCGGGTCATCACGCTTGCGTTTCAACCCCTCCCTGCATGCTCCAGGATCTGGCGAAACACGGATGGCGCCACGAGCGCCACGCCGACCTTGTCCGCCCAAGTGCACAACCCCTCATCGGCGGAGACGATCGCCGCATCCAACTCATAGGCGAGCAAAAGCACATCGGCATCCTCGCGCGAATCAATGATCCCGCGCCGCAAGGCCTCGCGATAGCGCTCGCGCAGGCGATGGATCACGACCTCTTCGGATTCGCCGACGATCCCCCGCCGCGCATGCTCTTCAGCGATGCGCAAGCCCCGATCCATGCGCAGGCGCACCTCTTCAATGAACTCATAGAGAATCGTCGCCGGGATTTGGATTTCGTTCTTGCGCGGCGAGCGGATCTTCACATGCAGCTCAAACTCGCCCGCAAGCTCACCCAAATCCTTCATGCGGATGAGTTCTTCATAGGCCGAGCGCGGCATGTAGCAGGCAACCTCAGCCTGCTTGAGCAACGCAATGAGCGAGGCGATGGCAAGCTCCGTGCTGGCGCCGAAGTGCCGATAGGCATCGGGGTTCGTCAACAGGCTCGTATCCAGCACGAACGCCTCGTGCATACGCATTTACTCCTCCAAGACGCCTGCCTCGCGCAGCCAGGTAAGCAGTTGCGCCTCATCCACGATCGGAATGCCGAGCTCCTCGGCCTTCTTGCGCTTGCTGCCTGCGCCGGGGCCGGCAACGACAAAGTCCGTGCGGCGCGAGACACTTGTGGCCGGATGCGCGCCGGCCTTGCGCAAAAGCTCTTGGGCTTGCGCGCGCGGCATGCTTGCAAGTGCGCCTGTGAGCACGATCGTCTTGCCCGCAATCGGGGAGCTGGTTTCGGCGCCTGCCACGGGCTGCGGCGCCACACCCGCCTGCTGCAACGCCGCGATGACCTTCCGGTTGTGCGGCTCGGCGAAGAACTCCACGATGCTCGCTGCGGCCTCCGGCCCCACATCCTCCACCTGCATGAGCAGGCCTATGGCCTCAGCCAGCGCGCGCAAGTCTTCGGGCGCCTCATGCGCCTTTCCCTTGGCCGCAAGGCGAATCGCCTCTTTGCGCTCGGCCTCGGAAAGCCTCTGGGCAAGCTCCCCTGCTGCGAGCATCGCATCGCGAAAGTCCTCCCAGCGGCGATACCTCTGCGCGATGCGCGCGGCGGTGGCGCGCCCCACATGGCGAATGCCGAGCGCAAAGAGAAACCGATCCCAAGGACGCGTTTTGGAGGCCGCAAGCGCTTTTTGCAGGTTGGCGATCTTTTTCTCGCCGATACCCTCCCAGCCGCGCAGCACATCCCAGGGAAGCCGATAAAGATCGGCCACATTGCGCACGATGCCCTCGGCGACAAGCCGCTCCACGAGTTTTTCGCCCATGCCCTCAATGTCCATCGCCTCGCGCGAAACAAAGTGCTTGATGCGCTCGGCAAGCTGCGCAGGGCACGAAAGCCCGCCCGTGCAGCGTGGCACGGCCTCGCCCTCGGGCTGCACGACATGCGCGCCGCACACGGGGCAGCGCGCAGGCACTTCCGGTAGCGGCGCATCCTCCGGATAGTCCAGCACCTGAACGATCTCAGGAATCACATCGCCGGCGCGCCGAATGACGACGCGCGCGCCTTCGCGCGCACCCAGCCGCGCGATCTGCTGCGGATTGTGCAAGGTCGCGCGCGAAACCGTGGCGCCACCCACATGCACGGGATCCATCTCGGCCACGGGCGTGAGCGCCCCCGTGCGCCCCACCTGCCAAACGATGCGGCGGATCGTCGTCGTCGCCTCTTCCGCCGGAAACTTGTGCGCGATCGCCCAGCGCGGATGGTGCGCGGTCTCGCCGAGCCGCCGCTGCAAGGCAAAGTCGTCCACCTTATACACCACGCCGTCAATCTCATAGGGAAGTGCTGCGCGGCGCTCGGCCAGCCGTGCATGGATCGCCAAAAGTTCTTCCGTATTTTCGGCCACCTCGTATTCCTGAATCGGAAAGCCAAGCGCGCGGAAGGTTTCCAAAAGCTCCTGTTGCGAGGCGGCAAGCGCATCCGCGCCTGCGCCTGCTGAGTGCGCGAAAAAGCGCAGGCCCCGCGAAGCCGTGATCTCGGGATCCTTCTGGCGCAAGGAGCCCGCAGCGGCGTTGCGCGGATTGGCGAAGGGACGCGCACCCTCGGCCACAAGCCGCTCGTTGAGCGCCGCAAAGGCCTCTTTGGGCATATAGACCTCGCCGCGCACCTCCAGAAGCGAAAGCGCCCGTGCTTTTCCGCTGATCTCCTTCGGGATGTCGGCGATCGTGCGCGCATTGGCCGTCACTTCCTCGCCCGTCGTGCCATCGCCGCGCGTGGCAGCGAGCACAAGCACGCCGAACTCGTAGCGCAAGTTGATTGCAAGCCCGTCAATCTTGGGCTCGGCGACAAAACGCACGAGGAGACCTCCCGCGGCCTCGCGCACGCGCTGCACGAACTCCTCCACCTCAGCCTCCGAAAAGGCATTGGCGAGCGAGAACATGCGGCTTGCGTGGCGCACGGGCCGGAAGGCGGGTGGCGCGCCCACGGTTTGCGAGGGCGAATCGGGCGGCACCGGTTCGCCGAGCTTTTCTTCCAGCTCAATCAGGCGGCGCTTGAGGCGATCGTATTCGGCATCGGAGATGATCGGGCGATTGAGGACATAGTAGCGGTAGTCGTGTTCGCGGATTTCGGCGCGCAGGCGCGCGATCTCGCGCCGCAGCGCTTCCTTATCCACGCTCATGCAACAGCGCTTGCAGGGCGCGCACGACGCTCGGATCGTCCCAGTTGAGCGCCCCGATCTGGTGGTAGCGGATGATCCCGCGCCGATCAATGATGAA